>PNOF01000036.1 GCA_013824645.1 Syntrophus sp. (in: bacteria)
CCCTGTATCCTCAACATTTACCACCCACATAGATAGCTGGCGCCATCGAACCCGTTATTCCATTTCTAAATCAAGGATGATATTGAGGCGGCAAGGAGGAGGAAACCGGAGCGTACAATCTGTACGTGAGGATTTACGACGACGCTGCCAACAAAGATAGCGCCTTGATTTAGGAATGGAATTAGTCGCATGTGGGTACCCGGCTAGACCAGTACTGGTGCATACCGCTGGCCGCCGGTGCGCTCGCCCTTGTCGCCTAATTATCCATCGAAAATAGCTTCGGCCGTACTACCACGAGTATCCATCTTCCCACCCTGGACAGGTTGTGTGGATATGTCCAGTAATTAACATTAAATGGACACGTTTTGTGGATATGTCCACATCATGGACAGGTCACCCGGCCAAGAGATCATAAAGGCAAACGTTGAGGTAAAGGTTCTCCCTTCCGATCTTCTGTCCCCGCAGAATGCCCGCCTTTTCTAACTCCTTCAGATACACCACCGCAGTCTTTCGGGGGCTGGGCAAACCTTTGTTGCCGGGCATATCAACGATAGCCATATTTAACCACCCGATATATCAAGCATTGCTGTTTGTGGCTCATGGAATAGCAGCAAGCTTTGT
The DNA here is from genome assembly GCA_013824645.1 of Syntrophus sp. (in: bacteria). Lineage (GTDB taxonomy): Bacteria > Desulfobacterota > Syntrophorhabdia > Syntrophorhabdales > Syntrophorhabdaceae > PNOF01. The sequence goes on from PNOF01000036.1 coordinate 622, forward strand.
GTCTCATATTATTATGGTGATGAGACACAAGTGATCTTGCAACAAATGTATGAGGCTCAAAAGGCATCATGACCCTCCGAGATATTCGTCCGCCTCTCTCTTGTTTTTGTACAGGGCTTCCGTCCTCTGTGTGCTGCCAATGGTGTAATAGTAAATTTCAATGGTGTAACAACTATACTGATAATACACCATTTAAAATGCTTTACCCCTATTGACGTTTTCTCCATCTGGCGAATCGTCCCTTTCCGGTGGGTTCGATCTTGCCCTCTTTTCTCAATCCAAACAACACATGGCGGAGCATATCACGGCTTACCGTCGGACACGTTTTTTCAAGATCGGAAATTGAAAATTCCCCAATAAACCCATCAATGGCATTCAATACCATATCGGTTTTACTTCCATGACCGGAAGAAATCCTTCCAAGCCTGTTTTCGAATTCACGATATGCCGCGAGGATGGTTGAAAGGAAATATTCTATCCACGGCATTACATTGTGGTTTCCTTTATGCCATCCTTGAGAGGATTTCAAAAGGGTTTCATAGTAAGACTCTCTTGTTTGTTCTACGACTCTTTCGAGGCTTATATAGCGTCCCACTTCATAACCATTTCTGTATAGCAGAAGTACCGTAAGGAGTCTTGCCATTCTTCCATTGCCGTCGAGAAAGGGATGGATACAAAGAAAGTCGAGGATATAGAGGGGAAGAAGAATCAAGGGTTCCAAAGTTTGCTCTCCGGTAATATTCTCATACCTTTCGTGAAGGTATCTCATATAATCAGGCGTGAGCTGTGGTTCCACCGGGATAAATCGTGTGCGCTTTGTTCCATCTGGCAGGAATTCCGAAATCTCGTTCCTCGTAGATTTCCATCTGCCACCTTCTTTCTCGGTGTATTTCATAAGATCGCGGTGCAGTTGCAGAACAATATTGACTGTGAAGGGTATGCGGTCGTAATTGGTGTGAATTGTATTCAAGACATCGCGATATCCTGCAATCTCGCCTTCCGGTCGATTCGTCGGCGTGGTTTTGTCCTCGACGAGTTCTTTAATTCTCTTAAAATCAGCCGTGATGCCTTCAAGGCGATTGGACGATTCCGTGCTCTGGATCACGGCGACCTTTCTCAAGTTCTCCAGCATCTCCGGCGCCTGCTGCTTGTACAGTTCCTGCCTCCCTTTGAACTCGCCTATCTGACGGATGGTCGAGATAAGGTGGTGCGGGATCGCTATACTCGCAATGAATTTTTTTTCAAAAGATTTCATTGTACATCATCCTCCTCCAGTTCCTTACCCATGCGGTATTTGATGTCGTAGTTGATGATGGCATCACGTTCTTCGGCCTTGTTCGCCTGTGCCCCGCAGGGGTACTTCGCGCCTTGCTTTGTCGCCTGCGGGGCTCGCGACATTCATCGAAAATAACTTCGGCCAGAAATGCTGCTTCGTAAGTTACGGAAGTTACCAAAGTCCCCGATCCTCCTCTTTTATAACGACATTTTCACGCCATTTTGTTTTAACCAATTTTCATGTTCTCTGTAGTTCGGCATTTTTTTATCTAGTTCATTCCAGAATTCTGTTGAATGATTTGGGTATTTTAAATGCACCATTTCATGAGTGATGATGTAGTCAAGCACCATAATTGGTGCCATTGCACATTTCCAATGAAAAGTAAGCCTGTTCTTTGGGGTCCATGATGCCCAACGGTGTTGTAACTCTAAAACCTTTATCGAAGATGGTTTTGTTTGAAACTTTTCTTCAATTAGTTTAAGTCGTTCCTTAATTTTTTCTTCTGCTTTGTCACGATAAAAATCCTTGAAGACCTTGTCTGCTTTGTTTAAGTACTTTTTGTCAAGATGGAAATAACCACCTGTCATTTTTAATGGCACAACCTGGTTTTCTACAATTGATAAACGGTAATTTCTGCCGAAATAAAGAAAGGATTGTCCGTTTACAAACTCACGGGTTACTTTTCCTTGATTAAGTTCTTTCCATTTAGCAAGCTTGGTAAATATCTGATATTCTTTTGCCTTTACAGCATTTTCAATGGTTTCATCAGCAGCTTTAATAGGTGCAAGTACTCTTACCGAACCATCCCGTTCAATAAAAATACTGACCGTTTTTCTTCTGCCGGTTTTCTCAATGGCAATATCAATATCGTCTAACTTCATCTTAAGTCTGCTTCACGATTCTTTGCAAGTTTCATCAACTCTGTTGTCAGCTCTGTTGCCTTTGCGGATATTTCTTTAATCCCCGAATAACGAATTTCGTCTTCTAACAATCCTTCAATTCGTTTCCTTTCTGATGCCTTATCTGTCCAAAAGTTGTTGATGGTTGCCGTTTCTTTTAATATCATGATTATGTTATGAGTAAGTTCCTTTATCTTGTTTATTTCATTTTCGTTATCAGTTGTAAGATTACTTTTTATCAAATCATAAAATGGAGCTTCAACAATTGAAATGCCATCGGTTTCGGCTTTTCTGCCTTCTGCCATTTCATCTCTTAGTTTGCCTAACTCTTTTACAATCTCTTCCCAATTTTCTTTATAGGCATTCAAAATATTTTCCAGCCGGTCTTTAAAATGACCATAAAGTGACGGGTCTTTATCCAGATTGACTTTGATGTGCCAACGGATGGCATGTTCCATTTCCGATGCTTTTGATTTCGGCGTTTTGTTCAGGTAGTCAACTTTGGTTTTGAATTCATCCGAAAGAATGGAAACCTGTTGCACCTTCGTATCAATACCCAACGAAAGCAAATGCCTGTCAATGAGTTTGCGGACCTTATCGGAAGCCCATTTTAAATCCATGGTGTCATCTTTGTATCGATCTTGAATTCGCCACAACAAATAGCCCAATCTTTTTGCCGTAATCCAATACTCTGTGCCCGCATGCACATTGAAAAGCAAATCCAGGCTGTCAAAAAAGCTTTTCGCGTAGGTGAGAAGTTCGGCCCGGAACTTTATATTCTTAGCTTTCTCAATACACTCTTCGGCAAACTCAAATTCTTTTACAGCATCAGTAAATTGCTGTTGCAGGAAATTATCAATCTGCTTCAAGTTGTTATCGCCAAATAAATCGATCAGCCTTTTGTATCGGGCTTCCAGAATCGGAATTTCTTTGTTGATATCACGGAAATAATCCGCAAACTCATTCAACGACTGCACATCTTTTTTATTGTCAGCATAAATTTCCAATGCCTCAGCCAAATGTTTTGTAACACCGAAATAGTCAACAACTAAACCATACTTTTTACCTTTTTTATTTCTGTTTACTCTGGCAATTGCCTGAAACAAATCATGTTCCCGTAAACCCTTATCCAAATACATCACTTGCTCAATTGGGGCATCAAAGCCGGTAAGCAATCGGTCGCAAACACAAATAATTCCAATGCCCGTTTCTGGTTTATCTAACTTAAAATCTGATTTAAAGTTTTCAACGGCATTCATGTCGTATGCCTCTTTGCGTGCCTTACTGATGTAGCCGGGTTCATTATTGCCGATGCTGGAAACAATGGCTGCTACTTTCAAGAATTCCAATTGCTTCAATAGTTCTACATCTGCTTCACCGTCGGGCAATGCCTTTAGCTCGGCTATTTTATTTTGAATGGCAATTTCTAATTCGTATTTGTAGCGCACGGCAGCTACAATGCTGGAAGCCACTACCTGTGCTTTGAACCCATTGACTAAAATGTCGTTGTAATAATGTTCTACAATATCCTTGGCAATAGTGGCAATTCGATCTTTGCTTTCTAAATAAGCAATGAACGAACCATACCTGCGTTGTATTTCTTCTTTCTCCGCCTGTGTCCGTTGCTCGAACATATCTTCAAACTCGGCATCGAACACCTCTTTATCATCCAGTTTGTCTTTGGAAACTTTGCCGATGTATTTTATTTCTACGGTTGCCCTGTCGGCAACTGCTTTGTCAAATTTGTAGAAGTCAATAAAACCGCCAAAACGTTCATGTGTTTTTATTTCGTGGCGGTCGGTAAGCAATGGAGTCCCGGTAAAACCAATTCGCACAGCTTTAGGGAATGCAGAAAATAAATTATCGCCCATGTCACCGCCTTGCGTCCGGTGGGCTTCGTCAATAAGCAACAATATCCGGTCGCTGTTATTGATGGTCTCAAACTTTTCAAACTTGGGAACAAGGCCTGCTTCAATCAGCGATTGCGCTGAAATATTTTTTTCATCAAGGAACTTGTGAATCATGACCATGTTCACATCGCCAGTATCGTCACTGAGCCGGTGCAATCTATTTCTTCTGTCAATGATGTTTACGGGTTCACCCGTGAGCGCCACGGTTTCTGAAAGCTGTATTTCCAAATCAATTCTGTCAATAATGAAGATAATTTTCAGGTCTTTCAAATCGTCGCAACTGCGAAGTTTGCGAATAAGAAAAACCATGGTTAAACTTTTACCGCTTCCTTGTGTGTGCCATACTACACCGCCTTTTTCTATTGGTGTACGTCCGGCTCTGTAGTTTTTTATAATTTTGCCTACTGCGCGATATTGGTTGTATCTGGCAACAATTTTAACTTCGACGCCTGTTGTGATTTCCATAAACAAGGTGAAGTGTTTCAGGATATCAACCAATATTTCTTTGTTCAACATGCCATGAATAAGCACTTCCTGTCTTTCTTCATCGGGTGGAAATTTGACGACTTTGTATTCTTCGGGGAAGATATCTACCCAATTGTTATAGAAATCAAAATCGGCGCTGATAGTCCCCACTCTTGCTTCTTTGCCGTGGGTAATAATGCTGAACATATTGTAATGAAATAGTTTTTCTTCACCTTCCTTAAACCCGTAATCATCATCACGGGTATTGGCATAGCGCGTCACCTGCAAATACGCTTCACTTAAGGGTTCAGCCACATCAAAATCTTTTGCTTCAACCACTACAACAGGCAAACCATTCAGAAATAAAACAATGTCGGGGATAATGCCTTGACGGCTTGCACCGGGCGTAAGCAAACGAAACTGGTTAATGGCTATGAAAGAATTGTTGCCATAAGTCTTAAAATCCACCAGCCGAACGGTTGGGTCTTGTTCGCCTGTAAGTTCATTTCGTGAAACGCTCGTGCCCTTTAAAAGTAAACGGTGAATTTCCTTATTGGCTTCGTGCAAGCTCTTACCTGCAAAGTTTTGTATCTCAAAAAGGATTTCATCCAATTGTTTATCGGTGAGCCATTCTCTGCCGTCATCTGTTTTGTTGATGGCTTTGATGCTTTCTTTAAATACTTGAGGTAAAAGCACTTGCTTAAAGTTTTCCCGCAAACTTTTTCCGGGTTCTTGCGGCACGCCCAAACCCTGGTCAATTACCTGCCAGCCCAACAGTCGGAGTTTATCCAAGAAAGGTTTTTCCACATTGATGTATTCTGCCATATTAATTCTCCGTTTGCGTTATTGCTCCTTCAGGTAATGAAACTCTCTTCTTCCCACTCAACAAATCTGCCATCAAACCAGCCTTTAACATTTGCAGCTTGTGCAGGTAGGTTTGTTCGTTCTGAAGTTTCTGGTCTATGATTGTTAATCTTTGAGATATTACAATTTGTTCTTCAACTGGTGGTTTTGGAATTAAATGTTTTGCTAAATCAGAAGTGTTAATGTGTTTAATAGTCGACCCGATTATTATTTTATCTAACTGATGTTTTCCAATTGAAGAGTTTAAATAGAAAGAAATATATGCGGGGTAAATCATTTCTTTGTAAAATCTTGTAATAATTAGAGCATGACAGTTTGCTTCGACAAAATTGTCAGGCACAACTGCAGAAGTTCCAATGTGTCCTGATTGAACACACAGCATATCACCTGGTTTTAATTGCGATTTTACATGACTGTCGTTAAATTCTCTTGAGATATATCTCAAATCATTGAAGTCAATTGAATCTTCTCTGATATTCGTGCCAAACAAATATGGGACACCTTTATCTGCGGTTGTGTAGTATGGTGTTGCTACGCCAACGAATCCATTTGTGACTAATGAACTCACATCGCCAATCATTTCAATATCCCATTCTACAGGAATAAACCCAAGCGAACTATCTTTATACAACTCGGGTGCATCTTCGTATTTGGGGCGGAGTTTACCGGTGTATATATCAATGCCACGAGTAAATAAATCGTGCAGCATGCCTTGCTTAATGGCTTTGTATTTGCCTATGGCGGCTTGTGTTTTTTCTATCACCGCATCACATGTTCTGACGATACGGGATATTTGGCGTTGTTCAGAAAGAGAAGGATATTTAATTTTTGCCTTCTCAATATTACCAATAGTCAAACCATATCTGGTGCTTCCGTTTGCCACACTACAAAAATAATGTTTTAACTCGGGCTCCTTAAGCTTTAGCATTAAGAAATTTCCATATAGTTCATTCTTATCAGGTCTAAGAATAGCTAAATGATACCCGCAAACAACATTATCTAATTCTTCCATTACGACTGACGAAACAGCTATATCTTCAGGTGTTTCAGAATCCTTTGTAATAATCACATCATCAATTTTTAATCCGAACCTTTGAATTTCATTTACATCAGCCGAACCAATCGTGAATGGAATCTGAGATGTTATGTAATTGTTGGAATATGCGTCCATGTAATTACACAACTTAACCAAAGATTTATTTGGATGAATCTTTTTGTCAACATTACTCACTCTAATGTCAACGACCTTTTTAAGACTTTCTTCTTTCCACTCACTCATAGCCCAACTCGATTAAGAAGGTGTTCAACAATTCTGTTTCTTTTTCTCTCTCCGATAAAATAGCATGCAGTGGTATGGTGTATTTGTCGTGTAGGTTCTCCACGACCAGCAGCAGTTGTCGGCTGTGGGCTTGCAGGTAGCCGTCAATGGTCTGGTGCAGGGTGGCCTGCCACCGCTTCAATATCAGCTCTTTGGCTTCTTCGGGGGTTATACTCAGTCTTGCCAGGTCAACCAAATCCTGCTTGCGGTCTTTGATTTCCTTGATTTTCCTTTTGCATTGCTTTAATTCTTCTTCCAGTGCCGTGTGTTTGGCAATGCGCTGCTCATCTGCTTCCATCATGACATCCAGGCGTTCCACTTCGGCAGCATACTTTTCTGCTTCTATCCCTAGCGTTGCAATTTCTGCAGCGAATTTAGGCTGCTTCTTTAACGCCTTTTCGTTGGCTTTTATCCGCGTTTGCAAATTCTTGTATTCTTTGTCTGCCTCTTTGCGTTCGCCTTTCAGGGCTTTAATGCCGTCTTTGTGATCTTTCAGTTCCTTGTTGCGCCATACGTCGTAATCTTCTTCGTTCCAAACATCATCTTCCAGTTCATTCACTTCGGTAAACAGGGTTTGCAATTCTTCTTTTCGGGCTTCGTTGACTTTCAATTCTTTTAAAACATCGGGATACTGGCTTTCCAATATTTCATCATCAGGTATCAGTTCGGCATTCCAACCGCTCGCAGCCACACTTTTCAGGTCGGTGTTCAACTGGCTCCAATACGATGCCAAAGCACCACGACTTTGGTAATTGTCCAATACCGCTTTCTGTCCGGTTATAAGTTCGGCAATAGCAGTTGTAAAACTTTCAGAAAACTTGCGGTAGAGTTCAAATACATTTTTGTTGACGGGCAGGGCTTCAAAATCATGCACGACGGCATTCCACCAATCGTTTAATTGTGCCGTGTATTGGGCTTGTGTGGCCTTGATGCTTTCGCTTTCATCAAACAGTTTCTTGATGTCCTCTTTTTGTTCAATGGCATCGGTAAATTTCAAGTAGCCATCTTTCAAGCCGGTGAAGAGTTGTTCATTCAAGCCGGGGTAGCTGGCAAACGCATCCGCCAGAGCCTGCACTTCACTTTCGGGAATGCCGCCTTGCAGGTGCGCATGCACGTCTTGCGGTTCGGCAGGCGGCGCGTTGTCCACAAACCGGCGGATGTTCAGGTTGTATTCTTCACTCTCCAAATTGCTAAGCTCCTCAATGGCTTTGTTCTTGCCAACTAACTTGCTGTATTTCGGGATTTCTTTTTTATGGCGGTAAACAAAGGCAATTTTCTCAAGGTCTTCCGGGCGCAGTTTGTTTTGATTTTTTCCTTCCTTGTATTCACGGTCGGCATTGACGAAAAGCACTTTATCTCGAAGGTGAGCATCTTTCTTGTTTATTACAATCACACTTGCCGGAATACCTGTGCCGTAAAATAAGGCAGCGGGCAAACCAATCACCGCTTCCAGATAGCCACGGTTTATCAGCCATTCACGAAACTTGCGTTCATCGCCACCACGAAATAACACACCGTGTGGCATTACTACTGCCATGCGTCCGACGTTGTTGATGCTTGCCACCATGTGCTGCACAAACATGAAATCGGCCTTACCTTTGGTTGGCATCCAGAAGTTGAAGCGTTCTTTAAACTTCATTCCGTCTTTGGTGTAGTTCTGCGAAAAAGGCGGATTAGCAATCACAATGTCGAAGGTTTGCAGTTCACCATTTTCAGTGTGCAAAGGGTTCATCAATGTATCGCCATTCAAGATTTTACTGTCGTATATAGAATGGAAAAGCATGTTCATTTTGCTCAAACTCCAAACCGTTCCGCTTTTTTCCTGTCCATAGAGCGAAAGGTTTTTTGCAGAACCGTAGCGGCTTTCCACATAGTTCTTGCTTTCTATGAGCATACCACCGCTACCCACAGTAGGGTCATAAACTTCCGAATCCGCTTCCGGCTCAAGTATATTCACCAGAAGCCGCACCACTTCATTGGGCGTATAGAATTCTCCGGCCTTCTTTCCGGCGCTGTCGGCAAAATATTTAATCAGGTATTCATAGGCTGCGCCCATCAAGTCGGGGAATTCCAGATTGTCGTCCGTCAGGTTCTTTTTATTGAATTCCCGGATGAGTTCCCGCAAATCCTCATCGGTAATTTGTTTGTTGTTTTTCCCAATGGTTCGGTTAAAGTTAATATTATCTTTTAAAACACCCTCTAACTTATCAAGGTTTGCATCTTCTAAAGCCGCAAGGGCTTTGTTCAGATGATCGCCTATTTCTTCCTGCAGGTCTTTTATGTAATTTATCTTTTCACCCTTCTCATTTGTATCAGGATCGCCATCCAATTTTTTCCAGCGGGCTTCTAGCGGCACAAAGAAGTCATATTCCGGTGCGTTTTGTCTTTCGAGTTCACCGTAAATCATTTCAGGGTCATGTATACCTCTACCTTCAGTAAGATTTTTCTTTCTTCTGTCCCTGTGCACATTAAACTGGTCGTTCACTCTTTTCAAAAACAACATGGCAATGATGTATTCCTTATATTCGGAAGCATCCATGTTGCCCCTTAAACTTTCACAAGCTTCTTCGAGGAAGGTTTCTAAACGGGAAAGAGATAGTTTATTTGTAGCCATTTATTTCTCCATAAACCTTTGATTGTAAATGCTGTAAATCAAATCATCCCTTCATCGGCAAAACTGAAATAGTTGCTATCACCAACAATGATATGGTCCAGTACCTTGATGCCCATAAGTTTGCCTGCGGTAGTAAGTTCCTGTGTAAACTTTTTATCTTCCGGGCTGGGCGCAATATTGGCGCTGGGGTGATTGTGAACGCAAATGATCGCTGCCGCGAATTTTTGCAGGGCTGCATGGATGATTTCCCGGACAATCGGGATGGCGTGGTCGACTGTGCCTGCGGCCGCATCACTGATATCGATTATGCGATTGTTACTGTTGAGATAAACAACTTTAAATACTTCGGTCTTGAGGTCACGGACTTGAGGCATGACGATATTGACAACATCCTTTGCGGAAGCAATCTTCTGTTTGACGCTGAGAACTTCGTCCTCGCGGAAACGCCGTCCTATTTCGAGAGCGGCCTTTATTTGCGCGGTCTTGGCCGGTCCCATACCTTTTAATTCTTTCCACTGGCGCATATCGGTATGGCTCATATTGCGAAAGGTGCCGAACTTCTCAACAATCTTTCGAGCCAGATCAATGGCACTCACGCCCGCAGTACCGGTGCGTAATAGGATCGCCAAAAGCTCCGAATTGCTCAGCGCTCCGGGACCTTTCTTGAGGAGCTTTTCTCTGGGGCGATCATCGCTGGGCCAATTCTTGATGCCCGTTGTTTTGCTTCTTTCAGCCATTATCTCTTTACCATTTTCACTTCTTCCATATCTGTGGCTGTGGAAGCTCGACGGTCTCGTTGAGACCGGTGGTCAGATGGTTTTTTCTGTTATCGAATATTCGTGGCATCCAACCCCAATAAAAACCTCACAGGATTAAGGGTGCTGTGATAAGGACTCGGCATCCATTGGTGACCTCAAAAAAAGGCCAATCATCTCCAAGAAATCTATTTGTTACATGCTATCAAACAAGCCAAGGGATTGCAAGCAATTAACCATGATAATATGAAACAACCAGTGGAGTAGCCCCCGTTTTAACCGGACACTCATACAACCACTTGAAATCATTAAGGCTGATCCTTATTACCCCTGTGTTTTATCAGAATAGTGGCGACTTTTTCTCAGGATTAAACAATATCCGGGGTTATTACAAAGCTGTGCATTGTGAAGCAGAGGACGCTAAGAAACCAGGGGAAAAAGGAGTTTGAAGGTGCTTCCCTGGCCTGCTTTTGTTGTGATCTCGATCCTGCCATTGTTTGCTTCAATGAGTTTTTTACTGAGTGAGAGGCCAAGACCCGTTCCTTCACCCTTGGGCTTTGTGGTAAAAAAGGGCTCAAATATTTTGCCCAGGATTTCTTCACTGATACCGGCGCCTTCGTCTCTTATGGAAATATAGCCACAGCTGTCTTCTATGCCTGATTTGATGTGGATTGTGCCGCCCTCCGGCATTGCCTGCGCGGCGTTGTTAATGATGTTCATAAGGGTCTGCTGGATGTGGATTTTATCGGCCTCGATATTGGCCGGTTTTTTTTCTCTTTCTACGCTGACGCCTACATTTTTGAACCGTGTCAGATGGTGCTCCATGAAGAGGACCGTGTCATCAACGATTTCTTCCAATACAACCCGTTCTGTTTTTGGTTCATCCATGCGTGAAAAATCGAGAAGTTTTACGAGGACATTGGTGAGCCGCCCCGCCTCTTTATCAATAAGCTGGGCGTATTTTTCAATTTTTTCGAGATCTTTTGTTTTCGCTATCCTTTTTGCAAAACCCTGTACAGATATAAGGGGATTTTTTATTTCGTGCGCGATTGATCCGGCAAGCTCTCCCAGGGAGGAGAGCTTATTGGCCCGCACCAGTTCGGCTTCAAAGCTCTTAATACGTTCGTTTTTAGACTGCAGGGTCTTGAGCTTATCATTTAAAACTTTGTAGACATCATCCAGCTCTTTTATGTTGGCTGCAAGCAGGGTGTTTTTAGCCCTGGAGAGACTGCTCTCTTCTTCAAGCGTGATCTCAAGTTCTTTCAGCCGTTTCTCGTGGAATTCCTGTTCCATACGTTTACTGTTCCATGTGCTTAATAAAGGAAGACTTCAAATTCGCAGTAATTGTACCCCACAGACCAGCTCTTTGTTTGTGTTGATTTTGCTTTTTGCTTGTAGATTGTTTCAAGCATTCCAGCGATGATACCGCTTTCCATATCGCAGAACATCTCTCCCGTGTAGGTGAATCCCGCACAGGTGATACACTCGGAAAGTTTAACGACAAGATGGTCTTCGTCTACCACTTCAACCTCCGGTATGCCCACCTTGAGTTCCTTTATCTTATTTTGAAAATCAGCGAGATCTGTTGCGCCGATCATGTTTCCCACCTGTTTTCCCACCATGTACAGCGTAGCCCCCGAGGTTTCCCCGAGGATTTGTCTCATACCGATGATCCGGAGAATCCTGAAGAGAAGGAGGGGAACTTCTTGACCAAGTTCCGGTCTCACAATGGTTTTTAAATCTTCAATGGTATATTCTTTCATGGAATCCCCCCTTGTTACCGTTGTTTTTCCTTGTCTTTCAGGACACGGACAATATCTTTATGGATGAGGCTGTTGGAGGCAATGATAGCGTTTTTGTAAATACTGAAGGCCCTTCCGTCAAAATCTGTTACCTTTCCCCCTGCCTCTTCAACAATCAGAGTCCCCGCGGCCATGTCCCAAGGGCTCAGTTTCATTTCCCAGAACCCGTCAAACCTTCCACATGCCGTATAACAGAGGTTTAATGCCGCAGAACCATCCCTGCGCACTGCCTGTGCCTCATAGAGAAAATTAATGAAGTGGCTGATATTGTTTTCTTTGCTCGTTGCTATGTCATAGGGAAACCCCGTACTCAAAAGAGATTTTTTGAGGTCTTTCATCCCCGACACCTTAATCTTTTTATTGTTCAGATATGCCCCGGCGCCTTTCTGTCCGGTAAAGAGTTCTTTAAAGATGGGATTATAGACAACACCAAGGACAATTTTCCCCCTCACTTCATACGCTATGGAGGTACAGAAAAAAGGATATCCATGGGCGTAGTTTGTGGTACCGTCGAGGGGATCAATGATCCACCTGTTTTGTGTGCCGTCGAAACAATTCAATTGTTCCTCGCTTATAATATCATCATCCGGATAGTGTTTTCTTATAAGCTTAATAATGCGTTCCTGACAGGCAATATCTACATCGGTAACGAGATTGATGTCTCCTTTATGGCGAATACTGAAATGTTTCTCGTAAAATTTGCGCTGTATTTTACCTGATTCGCGAGCGCATTGGATTGCAAACTTGAGGATGTTATCCATGGACTTTATTGTAATAATATCTGTATCGATTTGCAAGAAATCAGTGCATTGACAATGTATCCTTTCTGGTCTATTATAGGTGAGTGGCTGAACTAAGAAAAGATCCCATTTCCGGTAATTGGGTAGTAGTAGGGTATGGTTTTCATAAAAACGAAGTTGCCGGTTTATGCCCCTTCTGCCCTGGTAATGAACATCTCACGCCGACACCAATAAGAGAATATAAAGATTCAGACGGAAACTGGCTCGTCAGATGTTTTCCCGCAACAAATCCTATTTTTATGGTAGAGAGCGAAGAGAACAAGAGGGCTGAAGGTCTCTACGATAAGATGGGGAATATGGGCGCCCATGAAATTATCGTGGAGAACAGGATGCATACAAAAACAATGTCCATGTTTACGGCGCAGGAATTCTTATCGCTGTTAGATATGTACCAGGAACGGACAAACGATTTAAAGAGGAATACGAGACTTAAATATGTCCAGATATTTAAGAATCATGGTGAATTGGCTGGTTCCTATATCTCCCATCCACATTCACATGTACTCTCAACGCCGATGGTCCCTACAGGAATTGTCAGGGAAGTGGAAAATACACGGGCACACTTCATTAAGAAAGAACGGTGTCTTATGTGTGATATCATCAACCAGGAGATACGCCAGGGTAAGAGAGTGGTGAGCATGAACAAGAGCTTTGTGGCCTTCTGTCCTTTCGCCTCGCGATTTTCTTATGAGACCTGGGTTGTACCGAGATTTCATAGCGCGTATTTTGAAGCCTCCCGTGAAGAAGATGTTAAACAGGATCTTGCCGCTCTTGTCCTTGACCTCACGAAAAGGATTGAACAGCTTGCAAATGCCTATACCATGGAAATACATACTGTGCCGACGATACCGGAAATCCAGGGTGAAGATCTTCGCGCGGCTGATTATTACCACTGGCACTTAGAAATACTGCCGAGAAATTTCAGGTCCTCTAAATACGTTCGTGAAAACGAATTGCATGTCGTTCCCATTACGCCGGAACAAGCGGCCGATACGCTGAAACTGCAGCAAGGTTAAGGGGTTATCTATGGACAGATTATGGTTCTGGTTTGTTTTTGGTGTTTTTTTCACCCTTTCCATTATGATGATAGTCTTTGGGATACTTTTTATCAGGGACGTTTATTTCAGCGGCAACGAAGTAGCCTTCGGTTCTCTGATAATAGGGGTTGTTCTGCTACTTGCAGGGGGAGGCCTACTCTCTTCCACAGTTGCTGAAACAGTCAGAAAGCTCTTGAAGAAATAATTCCCTGTTTAAAATAATCAACAATTTTAGATAGTAACAAAACAAAAAAAATATTGTAAAAATTTCTTGACAAACTCCTTACCGGGCTGTTAAATAACTATATGTAGTATGGTTATTGGGTGAACATACTATATGTAGTAGTAAAGTGGGGGTATCCTATTAACATCTGTTTGCATGAATTATTTCTATTAATCTCTGTAACGAGTGAGCAGTAAACAATTCAAAGAGGGGGTTTCATGGAAACAACAGATCTGAATCTTTTTGTCAGGACTTCAGAAGAGAGTATATTAAACTGGGATAGGTCGAAGATATCAGACGCACTTATACGGGAAACTCTCATTGATAGAGATACAGCAAACGAACTCAGCAAAGAGGTCGAACAGCAGATCCGTAAATCCGGTATTCAGGTTATTACCGCTCCTCTCATCAGAGAGCTTGTCAACGCGCGGCTCATAGAAAAGGGCCTTGAGAGTACCAGAAAAATGCATACCAGGCTCGGGATGCCTCTTTACGATGTGGACAGTCTCATCCTCCATCCTAATAAAGAAAATGCTAATGTGCCCCATGGACCTGAGGCGACGAACCTTACGCTTGCCGAGGGGATCAAAAAGGAGTATGCCCTCCTTTCCGTTTTTTCTCAGGAAGTTGGCGATGCCCACATGAATGGTGACATACACCTCCATGACCTTGGTTTTATTGACAGACCTTATTGCAGCGGTCAATCACTTGAATATATCAAAAAATTCGGTCTTGATCTACCCCACTCGCTCTCTATGGCAAAACCGGCAAAACACCCGGAAGTGCTCCTTGCACACCTCGTCAAATTTGCCGCCGCCCTCCAGAGCCATTTTGCGGGCGCTATCGGATGGGATGCCATCAATATCTTTTTTGCCCCCTACATCGAAGGTATGAGTGATGCCGATGTAAGGCAGCTCGCCCAGATGCTTATCTTCGAATTCTCCCAGCAGGCCGTTGCCCGTGGCGGACAGGCAATTTTTACCGATATCAATATCTACTGGGAAATCCCTAAACACTTTGTCGATGTTCCTGCTATTGGTCCTGGCGGTACCTATACCGGTAAGACATACGGCGAATACGAAAAAGCGGCCCAGCGTTTTGCCTGGAGTCTCTTTGAGGTATTTAAAGAAGGCGACGGAGCAGGCAGGCCTTTCTTCTTCCCGAAACCCATTGTCCATATCACAGAAAAGTTTTTTCATACCGATGGATATATGGATTTCCTCAACCTTATCTGCGATGTTGCAGCCGATAAAGGCAACACCTACTATGTTTTTGACAGAGGGGAAACGGCGAAGATCTCGGAATGCTGCCGTCTGAGTTTCAAACTGGATGAACAGGACCTCCTGGATGCCAAAGAGCCTTGGAAGATGCGTTACTGTGCGCTTCAGAACGTCTCTTTAAACCTGCCGCGGATAGCTTATATGGCAAAAAAGGATGACACAAAACTGCTCAACCTTATAACGGAAAGATTTCTCCTTACTGTAAAGGCCCATAAAGAAAAAAGGGCCTTTATGGAAAAGCTCCTCTCTCTCGGTGAGAATGGCCCACTTGCCCTTCTTACAATGAACCGTGACGGTTCGCCTTACCTCAGGTTCAACCATGCCTCACATCTTGTCGGTATGGTGGGGCTCAACGAGATGATCCAGATCCATACCGGTGAAGAGATGCATGAATCGAAAAAGGCGCTGAAATTCGGTATCAGGGTGATCGCCCACATGAACCTTCTTACGGAAAAGATCAGAAGGCAGGAGAAGATGAAAATTGTCCTCGAACAGACCCCTGCGGAGAGTACGAGCTACCGGTTCGCCCGGCTGGATCTGCGATATTTCTCACCCGAATCAGGGAGGGTTGTGAAGGGCGACATTGCCTCCGGCGAGGTATACTATACCAACTCAACGCACCTCAACGTCAAATATGCCATGAACCCCATCGAAAGGGTGACGACGGAAGGACTTTTCCATCCTCTCATTGAGGCTGGTTCCATCTCCCATATATGGCTTGGTGAAGCCCAACCGTCAAAAGAAGCTATCGCAGATTTTGTGATAAAAACTTTTAAATATACAACAAGCGACCAGATTGCCTTTTCTCCTGAATTTACAACCTGCAATAAATGTCACCGGACATCGAGAGGTCTTGCCGATACCTGTTCATTCTGCGGTTCCGCTGATGTGGACGGCATTACGCGGATTACGGGATATTTTACAAAGGTATCGAGCTGGAACAAGGGAAAACTGGGAGAGCTGAAAGACAGATACAGAAATATTGATTATTTTTCGACTTCAGAGAAGAGAAAAGTGGCCAACGAATAACATAATGCAAAATAATGTACGTACATTTTACAGCTGTTTTCCGCAGCTTATAGCGGGTGGGGACTTATAATTATACATTTCAAATGAGGAGGGGTTAATATGGGTATTGTAAAAATATTTTATAAAGATGATTGTCCGATGTGCCCTATGGCGAAGCAGCTGAGGGATACCCTACAGGAAAAAAATGTTGCTGTCAGCGATTTCAACGTTGGCACCACAGATGGTCTTGCCGAAGCGACCTTCTATCGTGTTATGGCTTTGCCCACAATTCTCATTGAGGATGAAGCGGAGAATTCCCTTCAGGAATGGCGAGGGAGCGTACCGCACGTTGATGAGGTCCTCCATGTTGTGCACGGGTTGTGATCAGTTCCCCATTAAGGGCTTGATTGAGACAAGCTTTCTTGACTGGAAAGAACGTCTCTCGTCGGTGATATTTCTTGGCGGCTGTAATTTCAGATGCCCCTTTTGCCACAACAAAGAGCTTGTGCTTGAACATGCCACCATGGAAGATATGCCTGTTGAATATCTGATTGCTACTCTCAGGAAATACAAAAACTGGATTGACAGCGTTGTTGTGAGCGGCGGTGAGCCAACGATCAATATGAGTCTTTTCGGGCTTATCGGGCAGCTAAAGAGTGAAGGAATGCATGTAAAGCTCGATACGAACGGGTCGAACCCGTCAATACTGAAAGGTCTTGTCAATGACGGACTTATTGACTGTGTTGCAATGGATGTTAAAGGGCCTCTTGACCGCTATTCGAGATGGTGCGGCATTAATGTGGATACAAGGCGAATCCGTGAAAGCATTGAATTTATCATGGAGGGCGCCATTGATTATGAGTTCAGGATGACTGTTGTGCCCTTCCTCCATCAGGAAGATGATGTCTACGAAGTTGCTTCTTTCATTAAAGACGCGAAGAAATTCTTCATTCAGGAATTCAGACCTGATTCCACCCTGAATCCGGCATATGCGAAGATGCAGCCGTTTTCATCGGACAAGATGACGAGAATCAGGACTAATGTTGCTGAAATTATGACCCGTGACGAAGGTGTTTGTGAAACTTCGATGCGGAAATATGGGGCAGTCCGTGAAAAGACCGATCCGGTGATGCAGGGAGAATCTCTTATAGGATAATCATCCTTGGCTAAGGGATAGTTAGTAGAAGCTATTCCAGGAAACTGTCGAGACGTTTACGCCGCGAAGGATGTTTCAGTTTCCGCAGTGCCTTAGCTTCAATCTGCCTGATACGCTCACGGGTGAGTCCGAATACTTCGCCCACCTCTTCAAGTGTATAATCTGTCTTCTCCCCGATACCGAGACGCATTCTGATAACCTTTTCCTCTCTGGGGGTTAATGTTGAGAGGACCTTATCAATCTCTTCTTTCAAAGAAATACCAACGAGTTCGTTAAAAGGAGAGGGTGATTTGGGATCAGCAATGAAATCACCAAGTTTCGATTCATCATCCCCAATAGGGGTCTCAATGGAAATAGGCTCATTGGAAACTTTCATAATCTTCCGTACTTTTTCGAGGGGAAGACCAGCCTTGAGAGATATTTCATCGAGGTTCGGTTCCCTTCCCAATTCCTGGAACAGAGAGATGGTTACCTTCGTGATTTTATTCATTGTTTCCAGAACGTGAACAGGGACCCTGATTGTCCGTGCGTAGTCCGCGATTGCCCTTGTTATGGCCTGCCGTATCCACCATGTAGAATAGGTGGAGAATTTATAACCTTTCTGATAGTCATATTTCTCGGCAGCCTTCATGAGGCCCATATTGCCTTCCTGGATAAGATCGAGGAAAGAAAGACCCCTGTTGAGATATTTTTTTGCAATATTAATGACAAGCCGCAAGTTTGCCTGGATCAGTCTGTTTTTGACCGTTTTGAGACCATTTTCAATCTCGCCGATCTCCATTAGTCTTCTTTTGACCTTTTTGATTTCTTTATCATCCATGAATTTGAGTTGTTTTCCGATTTTCCTGATAATTTCTTCGAGCACTTTTTTGTTGAGATTCAAAGTGATAAGAGATTCTTCGATTTTCTCTTCAATGCCTTGCAGTTTTTTCATATTTTGTTTTTTTGTTGCTTCCTTTGCTCTGCCGGTCATGTTTTTTTGCATTTCTTCTTTTTTATCATAGTAGCCCTTGATGGTGTTGATCAGGGTAATAGTCTTCTTTTTGTATTTTTCCTCATCTTTTTTGGTATGATTCAGCTCATCAATGTTTTTTATGACATCTACAATATTAACAGAATCTTTTTTCAGATTTCCTGCGATTTCCTGAAGCTCATGGATAGCATAAGCAAGATCGAAAAGAAGATTTCTGATCTTTCGTTCACCCTCTTCAATTCTCTTGGCGATGGTATATTCCTCTTCAGATGTGAGCAGAGATACTCTGCCGATATCTTTGAGGTATGCCCATATGATGTTGTCTGTTCTTTCGGAAGGGAACCGCTCAACCTCTCCCCATTCCTGTGTTCCTTCCTCGTGAGTCTCAGTTTTTTCCTTAATTGTTTCAACAATGTCTATGTTGGATTCTGATAAAAAATCGAAAATATCCTCTATGTCTTCTGCTGTAAAGATACTCTGCGGCAGAAAGTCATTGATCTCATCGGGTGTGAGATAACCCTTTTCCATACCCATATCAACCAGGTGTTTTATCTCGCTATGGTTTCTTATACTCATATATGTTCTCCAGGCAGTAAAAAATGCCCTAATCTTTTTGATTAAAGGGCATTGTCTGTTTTTTTTCCGTTCCTATTTACTATATATAACAATTGGGTGCTCTTTTTGTCAAGCTGGTTTTTCATATTTTAGCGAATTCCACCACAGATTGTTTATCGCACAAAAAAAGAATTGACTAAATAAGAATCGGCATTATATAGAAAGTATAGTCTATAGAAAGGGGGTTTACTGCTATGTTTAAAAAAATACTTTGTCCTTTAGATTTTTCAGAGTTTACCGGTGAAATTGTTGAGTATGCGGTGAGTATTGCCAGAAATTTTGGTGCAGAACTGCACTTCTTGCATGTTATTCCCAATCTTAATTATTTTACACCCTATGAATCCTTCCTTACCCCGGAAAACCTTATAGCCATTGAAAACAACATAGAGGCCGCGGTAGACAAGGATTTTGATAAAATCATGAATATAATAGATATGTCCGTAAAAAAGATCGTTAAAAATGGGGCACCATTTGTTGAAATTATCGAATATGTAAAAGCAGAGTCCATTGACCTTGTTGTGATGGGTACCCACGGGAGAAGTGGTATTGAACATATCCTCATTGGCAGTGTGGCTGAAAAAGTAGTCCGAAAATCGCCCTGCCCGGTGCTTACTATCCGGCCTAGAAACAAAGCATTCAAAATGCCCTAGAGCATAGAAGAGCATGAATGGATCCCCATGAATCGTTAATTGTCTTCAATTTTGCCTTCAAAATGATACTTTTACATCCGCAGGGGGCCAATGCCACCTTGTCATTGCCAACGGTTTATTTCAACAGATGTGTTCGTACAAATCTTTAATATTTTTAAGGGGGACTATTTCTAAACCATCAGTTCCCTCTACCCCTTTCGGGCAGAATATCTTCTTGATACCGAGCCGTTCACATTCCTTGATCCTCATATCCATATAGACAATTTTCCGTATTTCACCGGTGAGACCCACTTCACCGAAAAATGCCGCATGGAGGCCGATATTGATCTCTTTGTAGCTTGACAGGATCGATGCGGCAACACAGAGGTCTACGGCGGGCTCATTGACTTTCATTCCCCCCGTAATATTGACATAGATGTCCCTGTCGAAGAGCGATTTGCCGATTGCTTTTTCGAGGACAGATATGAGGATGAAAAGTCTGTTCACATCATATCCAAGGGAAAGCCTCCGGGGCATGGAAAAGTTTGTCTTCTGGGTGATTGCCTGTACCTCGAGGATGATCGGCCGGGAGCCGGTAATGTAGGGAAAGAGGGTACTTCCCGGGGCCATATCGTCCCGCTCTGATACAAAGAATTGTGAAGGATTTTCAACACTTGCAAGTCCGTCTTTGGTCATCTGGAATATGCCTACTTCATCGACCGGTCCGTATCTGTTTTTGATTGCCCTGAGCATTCTGTAAGGGAGCATTTTATCTCCTTCGAAGTAGAGCACCGTATCGACGGTATGTTCCAGGATTTTCGGGCCTGCGATGGCTCCTTCTTTTGTGACATGGCCGATAATGATCATCGCTGTATCCATTGCCTTCAGTTCCATGGTGAGACGTGTTGAGACGTCTTTAATCTGGCTGACACTCCCGGGCAGCATGGGAAGCTTTGAGTTATAGGTAGACTGGATTGAATCGATGATAATAAGATTGTATCTCTCGGCAGAGGCTGCATCAAGGATATCATCAAGCTGGTTGGTGGTGAGAAAAGGGAAACCGGAGCTAAGCTGAAGTCGTTTCTTTCTGGAAGCGAGCTGTTTGAGGGATTCCTCGCCTGATACATAGAGCACTTTCATGCCAAGGTCTACCAATTTGGAGGCTATTTCAAAACAGAGTGTGGTTTTACCGATTCCGGGGTCGCCTCCGAGGAGGATTGCCGAACCAATGGTGAGACCACCTCCGAGGACACGGTCCATCTCCGGGATACCCAGGACAACGCGTTCTTCGCTTATATCATCATCGGAAACAAATACCGGCTGCTGTCTGTCATGGGATTTGTCTATCTGGGCAGGAGTAAATTCTCTCAAGGTATCCCAGTTCATACATCGGGGGCATTTTCCCATCCATTTGGATGTTTCATATCCGCAGTTTTCGCAGACAAAAACCGTATTTTTTTTCGCCACTTAGCTCCTCCCGGTATGAAGCTTCAGGTATGATAGCTGAAAATTTGCCATTTTAACGAGTAAATCGCTTGTTTTCGGCAATTCACGGGGAGATACTTCAAGGGTTAGCATTCCATCGTAACCGACCTGCCGCACCGTGTTGAGCAGTTTTGCGATGGGAAGGTCACCTCGTCCCGGAAAGAGATGACTTCTAAAATTGCTGTAATCGCTGATATGAATATTTTTGAGCCGCCCGGTTTTAAAGATACGGAGCAAAGATGCTATGGTATCATCTTCGAATGTTGCCATATGTGTTATGTCAAAGGTGAAGTAGAGGTTTCGTCCGATACCGAAATTGATAAGGTATTCAATGTCGCTTAACAGATAATGAGAAAATTTGCGGAGTTTTCCCATTCGTGGCATATTTTCAATGGCAAGGAACATATGGGCGAGCCCCAGTTCTTTTTGAAAATCCTCTGTTTTTTTAAACCATTGATAAAAATTTATTTCTATGGCCAGCCACGAAGGGGGATGAAAAGTGACAACTTCTGCCCCCAGTGAGGCTGCCAATTCAACAGTCTGTTTCAGGGCATTGACCTTGGACCCCCAGGCTTTAACCTGCACGAAGGGGGCATGAATGGTGTAAACAGGGAGGATTTCAGTACAGGCTTTTATTCTGTCTATATAACGGTCGTTGTTGAAATGACTGCCGACAACAAGCTCGCAACCGTCGAACCCGGCGTCACGGGCGACATGGAAAATCTCTTCGATAGGCAGTTCGTAGAGACAGCCCGTAGAGAAGAGAAATTTCATATTATAATGATGTTTTCATCCATATTAGTCAATATCCGGTAACTTCCATGCTCAAAAAGGACAGTATTTTCGATGCCGCAGGCGCCTTTTCCCGGAAAAACCATTTTGGGTTCGATGGCAATGACCGCACCGTCCTCAATAGGATAGGTATGGCTTGCTGTGATAAAGGGAAATTCAGCGATCTCAATACCGATGCCATGGGCAAGAAATCGCACCTGGTGTTTCTTGTATCCGAGGTAATGATCGGCATATCCCATTTTATGGGCAAGTTCCAGAGAATACTGAAAAAGCTCTTTGCTTGTGACACCCTCAAGGGCCTTGTCAAGCACCCGGTAATGTATCTCTTTGCATGCCTCGTATGCTTTTACGAAGAGGTCCGGCATTGAACCAATTGCGAACATACGGGTTTCATCAACCTGATAGCCGTGATAACAGATGCCGAAATCAATGAGTATCGGTTCGTTCTTCCTGATTTTCTTAAGACTTGCCCCGACGGGAAATGCGGGCGATAGGCCCAGTCCGCCCATAGGCGAGTCGGCCTGGCTGACAAGACCACCGGTGCGACCGCTCAGGATGTGCCATGTGTATGCTTCCCAGTTAAGGGACCTTACCCTGAGAAGTCCTTCGTGACCCAAAGGTTTGGCATAAGCTTCCATGAGTCCTGCAAGCTCAATCTCGCTCATACCTTCCCTGAGAAGTCTGGGTACCTGGGCGTAGACTTTTTTGCTGATGGCGGCAGCCTTTTCCATGAGAGTAATTTCGAATGGCGATTTGCGTTTCCGCAATTCCTTCGTTAAAGGAGAGACATCGACCAGCTCCACATCACCGAGCAGTTTTTTGAATTTGACGACATCATTATAAGGGATTACGTCGAGCTGTATTCCCACCCGTTTTATGGAAGGTAAATAGGGTAAGATATCCTTAGCGTAACGATAGTGAATAATCTGTTCTATGGGAGATTCCTTCCGGGCCCTGGAAAGTTCTTTTTTAACAAACAGTATCGGTTCAGCATCGATGGGCACAAATAAAAGCACATCCTGCATGGTGCCGGAAAGATAGTAGTAGTCGATTTTATAATGGAAAAAGGCCCCGTCGAGAGAGGCCTCCTCCATTAAAATCCTTAATTTTGCTATTCTCTTTGTGATCTCTTCTTTTGGTGTGTAGACCATAAGGTTGTTATTTATCCGTAAAAACCGCTTTTCTTTTTTCCAGGAAAGCAGTGATGCCTTCCTTGGCGTCCTCAGTCCTCATACAGCCCTGAAGGTAGATCATTTCGGAAACTTTGAGGGCTTCCAGAAAATCAACATTGAGTCCTGCCATAATAGCGCGGCGGGTCCACATTGCAACAGGTTTACTCTTATTGAGGAAGTCGGCGAGGAATTTATCCACACCAGCCTTGAAGTTCTCTACCGGCAATACGACATTGACAAGGCCGATTGCTTCAGATTCTTTTGCGGTTAATACTTTACCGGTAAGCAAGAGTTCCATAGTCTTCTTGAGACCGATGATCTTTGGAAACCACGCTGCCGCAACTGGCGGGAATACGCCTACGGCAATTTCCGGCTGACCGATCTTGGCTTTTTCTGAAGCGATGACAATATCACAGAAGGCCATGAGTTCACATCCACCGCCTAAAGACCTGCCATTCACCACCGCAACAGTAGTAACATCCATGCTTGCCATGATCCGGAACATCCCATGGAATACCTCGATCATCTCATCAACTTTATCATCTGTATGGTCTGCAACATCAACACCGTCACAGAAGGCCTTTTCGCCTGCATGGTCGAAAACGAGAAGCTGAATCTCGGAGTCTTTTTTGACATCCAGGAGTACCTGGTTGATCTCTTTCATCATCAATATGGTAAGCCAGTTTGACGGCGGTGTATTCAGCGTAATCGTTGCCAATTTACCTTTCTTTTCAAATGTAATATGGTTAAATGCCATGTTTATTCTCCCTTCTTAGATTAGTGGATAGCTTTTAGTGAGTAGTAAACGGTTAGACCTTGGATAACCTCAATGTATAGTTTTTCTATTTACTAAATACTATCCACTGTTTTAATAAGAAAAAAAAGGGGGGGATAAACCCCCCTTACGGTTTTGTTTCTTATTACTTCGCCTGCGGTTTGCCGAGAACTTCGCCAAAGTATGCTTCGTTGTTGAGGGCACCCTTTGCGATGAGCTGACGGTTCTTGATAAAGTCGATGGTATCCACGCCGGTGATCTTCTTGGTGCTGAATGCGCCGAAT
>PNOF01000037.1 GCA_013824645.1 Syntrophus sp. (in: bacteria)
TATTTATGGGATGTTGATAAATTTATTCCCAGGGCAATCACAATTAAAAGAGAATATGAAACCATCACCGTGGCCCTCAGAGGAGAGATTTTCGATGAACAGAGGCATATTGTGCTCACGCAGGTCAAGGCCGTCACCTACCACAAGTTTTCCATCACAGAAGACCAGGGACAAATGAAGGCTGTCTTCATCGTTGACATGTAAGGACAACAATTCCATGGAAAATAGACAGAAAACAGAGTTGAAACAGCTTGATAAGAACCGGTATATGATCGAGCAACATGGCGCCATGCGTGTTCCCGGCCTTGTCTATCTCGATGATGACCTCCTCAAGGTCCTCGGTACCGACGAGAGCATCAGGCAGGTTGAGAACGTGGCCTGTCTTCCGGGTATTGTCGGGGCTTCCATGGCCATGCCCGATATTCACTGGGGCTATGGCTTCCCTATCGGCGGGGTAGCGGCCTTCGATACGGAAAGCGGGGTTATTTCGCCGGGCGGCGTCGGCTACGACATTAATTGCGGCGTAAGGCTCTTGCGTTCCTTTATGAAGGTGGAATCGATTAAACCGCGTGTAGGGGATATTATTGACAAACTTTATTTGAACATACCCAGCGGTATCGGTTCACATCGAAAAGACATGAAGCTTTCAAGAAAGGAACTGCAAAGGGTGCTCGCCGAAGGGGCTCGCTGGGCCGTCGAAGAGGGCTACGGGACCTCAGAAGATCTTGTATACATCGAAGATAATGGAAAACTTGAGCACGCAGATCCGGAAGCGATCTCCGAGAAAGCCTACGAACGCGGCAAAGACCAGCTCGGAACTCTGGGGAGCGGTAACCACTTTGTTGAAATCGGCTATATAAGTGAAATCTATGACCAGCATACTGCCGACGCATTCGGTCTCTTTCAGGACCATGTGACGGTTATGGTACACACCGGCTCACGGGGATTGGGCTACCAGGTCTGTGATGATTACATCAGGACAATGATAAAGGCATCCGACAAATATGGTATTGTGCTCCCTGACAGACAGCTCTGCGCGGCGCCCTTCAAATCGCCGGAGGGTCAAAAATACTTCTCAGCCATGTCGGCAGCAGCCAACTACGCATTTGCAAACCGCCAGATGATAACCCATTGGATACGGGAGACCTTCATGGAAATTATGCATGCCGGCGATGGCGCCTTGGGCCTTTCACTTGTTTACGATGTGTGCCACAATATTGCAAAATTGGAAAAACACCGCTCCTATGGAAAAGAATCTATGCTCTGTGTTCACAGAAAAGGGGCCACGCGGGCATTTGCCGCTCACAGCCCTCTCCTGCCCGACAAGTATAAACCGGTGGGACAACCCGTTCTCGTGCCCGGCGATATGGGGCGTGCATCCTATGTGCTCTGCGGCACCGACAAGGCAATGGAAGAGACTTTCGGGAGCACCTGTCATGGGGCCGGCCGTGTCATGAGCAGAAGCCAGGCTATCAGGACATCGAAGGGGCGCCACCTTCAGAAGGAAATGGAAGAAAGGGGAATCTATGTAAGGGCGGCAGGCAAGGGAACGCTTGCCGAGGAAATGCCGGAAGCCTATAAGGATGTATCAAAGGTTGTCGGCGTTGTTCACAACGCAGGCATATCAAAACTTGTTGCGAGGATTACCCCGCTGGGGTGTATAAAGGGATGAGTACAGACAATTGGGAATGAATAATGTAACATTAAAAGCTTACGAATATTTTCATTTTATTTAAGCGGAGAATAGGGAATATGGACAACAGGAAAGGACTCATCATAGTCTACACCGGAGACGGAAAAGGGAAGACAACAGCCGCCCTCGGAGCAGCGCTTCGGGCATCAGGAAGGGGTATGAAGACCCTCATGATACAGTTTCTTAAAGAAAAAGGCACTTCTGCGGAACAGGATATAAGCGCTCCCCTTCTCGAAAACATCAGGATACATTCCTTTGGAAAGGGTTTTATTCATGATGGTGACGATATGGGGCCACACAGGGAAAGGGTGGAAGCGGGCTGGCGCTTTTTGGAAGAGGAGCTGAAGCACGGACCATATGACATTCTCATCCTTGATGAAATAGCTTCGGCATTGAACTTCCGTTTATTGTCCATAGACAAGGTAATAACATTTCTCACAGAGATGCAGGGGACATTGCACATCATCCTGACCGGCAGGAATATGCCGGAAGAACTGGTGGAGATAGCCGATACTGTCACGGAAATGAAAGAGATAAAACATGCCTACCGGAAGGGAATTGACGCAACGCCAGGACTTGACTATTAATTAGTTCCCATCCGAAAACTCAGGATGGTAGAATACCGGTTTCCGAATCGGAAAGGAGGGATTTTTCGATCTGGCAAGGAAATCAAGGGATTGTGCGGAGGCGTACTTATTGTACGCCGCACAAACAAGACCGCAGATTGACACCGCCAGGGCGGAAAAGAACCCTTTACGGACGGAAACCTAATTAGTGTCTCTTTGAAAGAGTGATACTCCAGAATATAATGATAGCGCCGATAAGCTGCGACCAATAGAGCCTTTCATGGAGGACCAAAAAAGCAAAACAGGCCCCAAAAACAGGAACGGAATATTGATAGATGATTGTCCGCGTGGCGCCTATTTTCGATACGCCTCTGTACCAGAGAAAAAAAGCGACAACAATCGAGAATACAATCGAGAAGCCTAAGATCAGCCACCCCTGAGATGAGAGCGCCGCGACTTCCTTCAGATCCAGAAAGAAAGGTATAAAACCGCATAGCAATATTGATCCGGCGAGCATACTGTATGTCGTCACTTTAAGGGGCGAGTGTTTGTCAAGCATCGGTTTTGCAAGGATCGTATAGAGCGCCCAGAACAGGCTGCCAAATAATGCGAGAATGCCCCCTCTTATGTCCGCTTCACTTAACGATAAAAACTGTCCCTTTGAAATGAGGATATAGACGCCTATAAAGCCAAGCACAATGGCAAAGAATCTTTTTTTGTTAAATTCTTCATAACCGAAAAAACTGCTTAAAAGACCCCCGTAGAGGGGGGCCGTATTGACAATAATCGCCACATTGGTAACAGAGGTGTATTTCAAAGCATAGATAAAAAAGAGCTGATAGAGGACAATTCCTACAGCGCCAATGAGGCAGAGCTTATAAAAATCTTTCAGGGGCACCCTTACATCTTCTAAAAAAAAGAGTAAAAGAGATAACAGGACGCTTCCTGATATGAACCGTAACAATATGATATTTATCGGTGCGAGTTCAATGAGGAGCAATTTCATGGCAATGAAATTAGCCCCCCAGATTATTGCTACGCAAAGAAGCGATGCATCGGTTACCCTGTCCTTTTCCACTACCACTATTCTTAATAGATGGTGTATGCTTTGTCAATCCATATTATTGCGGGAACAAACGCAGGGGTCAACGAAAAAACAAGCCGCAATACCGATAAGGGTGGCCCGATAGAAAAAACACTGTTTTCGTATCGTTAACATCCCGAGAATGTATAAGGAGGATCTATGGAGCCCAAGGAAAAAATTATTTTCGCCCTTGATGTTGAACATTTCGAGGAGGCGCAGAAACTCGTCATGGAGTTCAAAGAACATGTGGGGATGTTCAAGGTCGGCAAACAGCTCTTTACCCATTGCGGCCCCAAAATCGTCGATTTTATCAATATGAAAAATTCCAGGGTATTCCTGGACCTCAAATATCATGACATACCCAATACTGTGGCAAAGGCCGTCATTGAAGCTGCCAAACTCGGTGTTGAGCTTGTCAATATTCACGCCTCAGGCGGTTTCACGATGATGAAAGAGGCAAAGACCGCCCTCCATGATATCGTGCGGAGTCAGGGCCTTCATAAACCGAAGATTATCGGCGTCACCGTACTTACAAGTCTCGACGATGAGGAGCTCAAAAGAATCGGTTTTGAAATGCCTGTTTTGGAGCTTACAAAAAAGCTTGCCCTCCTCGCACGGGATGCAGGTCTTGACGGTGTTGTTGCCGGTGGAAGTGAGATTGAAATGATACGGGACCTCTGCGGAAAGGATTTTGTCATTGTTACACCCGGTGTCAGAGTTGATGAGAAAAAGAACGATCAGAAAAGGACAATCACACCAAAAGAAGCCATCGAGAAAGGCGCCACTTATATTGTCCTCGGCAGGGCCGTAAGAGACCACCAGGACCCGAAAGGACTTCTCGGAAGAATAAGCGAGGACATTAAAAATGCCATTACTGACAAATAAAAACAGCATCCTTGAAGTCATAAAAGAACATCCAGGGCAAGTCCGGAAACTCTGGATTGAACAGGGATCGGAGAGAATACTCGACGAATGTATCAGGGAAGCTAAAACGCACGGCATCCAATTCCGGGTCCTTGCCAAAGATGCCTTTTCCAATAAATTTAAGGGTGTAAAATCCCATATCTGTCTTGAAAGAGACGAGTTCACCTATACTGACCCTGACTATCTCCTGCAGACTCTGACATCCATCGAAAACCCGTTTTTCTGTGCTTTCGATGGCGTTCAGGACCCCCAGAACCTTGGAAACATCATAAGAAGCGCTGCCTGTCTTGGCGCCAACGCATTAATTATCCCGAAGGACAGGGCCTGTGCCATTACCGATACTGTCACCCAGATCGCCAGAGGAGCCATTGAACATATTACCATAACACGTGTTACCAACCTTTCACGGTACCTTGATGAGCTAAAAAAGGCAGGACTTTTCTGTTATTGTCTCGATGAAGGCGGGAAAGAACCTCTCTGGAAAACTGATCTGAAGGGTCCCACCTGTCTTGTCTTCGGCGGTGAAGAGGGGTTGAGAAGGCTCACGAAAGAAACCTGCGACGCTATTGTTCAGATCCCCACAAGTCCTGCTTTCCCATCGCTGAATGTGGCAACGTGTTTCGCCCTTTCTGCTTATGAAGTGAGAAGGCAAAGAAATACCGGTTAAAGAGGAAAGGCTGAAGGTGAAAGGTGAAAGGAAGAACAAAGGAACCGAGCGCTCCTCTCTTTGCAAAAGGGAGGCTGGGGAGGATTTCTAAGCAATAGGTGATAAGTAATAAACTTTTCGCACGGCAAGATGTAAGACATTTTATCTCGGAAAGCTGGTCAAATAGCTGGCCCATGATACTCATCATGTTCTTTGAGTTTCTCATCGGCCTCACGGATATATATATCGCAGGCAGAATCGGCAGGGATATTCAGGCATCCTATGGTTTTGTCATCCAGATGTATTTTGTTTTTATCATTATTGCCAATGCCCTTACCGCCGGGACTGTTTCCGTCATATCACGATTATTCACCGCCGGGGATAAGCACGCCCTCAATAACGCGATATATTCTGTCATTCTCACAACGATCATCGCGGGTATTGTCTTCGGAATAGCCGGTATCGTTCTCACCCCCGTATTGGTCAATTTTGTCAACATCCCGAAAGAGTTGAAACCATTTGCCATCCCGCTGGGTGAAATATATGCCGGAGGGCTTTTATTCCATTATATCGTGATCAATACAAACGGCATACTCCGTGCCTGTAAACAGGTCCGTGTTTCGCTGAAGACCATGTCGATTGTGTGTGCTGCAAACATCGGCATCAATTTCCTTCTCCTCTTCCACACAAACATCGGTTATAAGGGCATCGCCCTTTCAACAGCGATCAGCGTATGTATCGGCAGCATGCTCAACCTCGCGCACATGAGATCGTTTATACGTGGGGTCAAAAAGTTTTCACTGGAAAGCATGAAGGCAATCATAAACATCGGCTGGCCCTTAGGACTGGGTCAGGGTTTCTGGCAGCTCCATTCGATGATGATCTATTTGATTTTAAGCGCTCTGCCGCGAAATAGCATTGAAACCCTTGCAGCCTTCGCGGCAGGACTAAGAATAGAATCTGCCATCTTCCTCCCCGCTATGGCCTTTAATATGGCAAACGCAGTCATTGTGGGAAATCTTCTTGGCGAAAATAAAAAAGAAGATGCCTTCAGGGCCGGTATTATAACGGCTATTATGGGTGTTACGATTGTAAGCTGTCTCACGGTCATCGTTATCTTAGGCGCGAAATGGATAGCTCCTCTCCTTTCCAAAAACCCTGTTGTCATAACCGAATGTGTCAGATATCTCTATATAAGCATGCTCAGCGAACCTTTCATGGCCTTCTGGCTGGTCCTCGGAGGCGCTTTAAGCGGGGCCGGTGACACAAAAGGGGTCATGTTCATAGTCATATCCTGCACATGGCTTATCAGGATTCCGCTCTGCTATCTCTTAGTCGTTGTCCTCGGTTTCGATGCTGCTGCGGTCTGGTGGATGATGAACCTTTCACAATTCATGACAGCGGTTTTCATGGTAAGGAGATACTGGCAGAGAAAGTGGCTGCATGGATCAATTGCCCACCAGTAAAGCAGGTCTTTTGCATCACTCGCAATATTCGTACGTTATTGCTTTTACAAAAACCTGAATATGTAAGGATTGTAAAAATCAGAAACTTGTTTTGAATCTAATTCTCCAGCCATCATCGTGAGGCTGAAGGGCACTATTATCTTTTCGATCCACGAGAAATCCCTTCCCCAGATATATTTCACTGAAAGAAGACAGCTTATAGCCCAGGGAAACTTCTGCCTTATGTTCTTGAGCGGTCTCTTTTTTCATAAGATGACTCTTGTCTATGTTCTCTACTTTTTCAAAAGCGACGTAGGGTTTATCATAAGAATCATTATCAACTTTTTTCCCAAATATCTCATTATCCGTAAATTCTATGTCATAAACCGGTTGACCGTTCGTTTCATCGTTATTCACCGGCCTTTGTTTTAACCGGATGAATCCCGCCTTTTGAGGTGTTGCATCCTTGTTGAGAGGTTTATAGAGAAAACCGGGATAGTTCTGAACCGTATTTTGTTGATTGGTCTTTGTGCTGTTATCATTGGCTTCGTAAGAAACTTCCTGATTAGTCTGTTTAACGCTGCCGGAGTTTGGTCCACCAGCATAGACAAGAGAGGATACGACTATAAATATAAAAACAACAGATACCAATACTATCCTACGATACATATATATATTATAAGCATAAGTTGAAAAAAAACCAAACATTTTGTATGCTAAGTATCCTGTAATGAACGAAATACTCTACTATAGCACCAATAATCGCGACGAAAGAGTCAATTTCGAGACGGCCCTGCTTAAGGGTATGGCATCGGAATATGGCCTTTACATGGTAGCGCGGCAAGATATACCGGCAATCTCCCGGGAGCAGATTCGTGATATGCGGCCTCTGCCCTATGCCGGGATCGCATATCAGGTGCTTTACCCTTTTCTTGCCAATGAAATACCACCCGATAAGCTCAAGGCGCTCCTTGATGACGCCTATCGCGAAGACAGAATTCCAACGAGGGTCCAGCATATAACGGGCAGGACATATATCATGTGGCTCACAGAGGGGCCCACATACTCTTTCAAGGATTACGCGGCCCGGTTTTTCGGACGTGCTCTCAACTATTTCCTCAATAAAAGAGGTCTCAGGCGTGTCGTTGTTGTTGCAACAAGCGGAGACACAGGAGGGGCCGTAGCTGACGCCCTCTATGGATTGGAAAGCATCGACAACATCGTTTTCTACCCCAAAGGATCTGTCAGCGAAGGCCAAAGACGGCAGATGACCACCTTGGGCGGCAATGTCTATGCCTTCGAAATAGGCGGCGATTTCGATATCTGCCAGGCCCTTGCAAAAAACATCCTTGGTGATAACAAATTTGCCGAAGAAACGTTCAGCGATGCAGAGCGCTTTACATCGGCCAATTCGATAAGCATCGGGAGGCTCCTCCCGCAGGCGGTGTACCCCTTCTACGCATATTCAAAAATAGACGCCATGGATGAACCTTTTCTTGCAAGTATCCCTTCCGGCAATTTTGGCAACATGATGGGCACCGTCGTTGCCCGGCAAATGGGACTCCCCGTTGAAAAGATCATTTGCGGCGTCAATGAAAATAGAGAATTCCCCGAATTCCTTGCAAGCGGTCGTTATGTGGTACAGCCCTCCGTTAAATCACCCTCATCGGCAATGATCGTATCTCACCCAAGCAATCTTGTCCGGCTCGTCGATTTCTACGGCGGACACATCTATGATGAGCGTGATTCTACAACAGGCAATGTCATAAAACCGGGTATCATCGATAAAATGCCCGATATGGATACCATGAGGAAAGAGATCGTCTCCATGGGAGTCACAAATCCCTTACACTATGAAACAATGAAAAAGGTCTACAATACGTACGGGATTGTCCTTGATCCTCACGGCGCAGTGGGTTGGAAAGCGCTGGAAATATTCCTGGAGGGCAAAGATAATAAACCTGCCGTCATATATGAAACAGCCGATCCCGGAAAATTCCCCGACGATGTTGAGAAAGCCATCGGCATTGTACCCGAACTTCCTCCGGGCATGAAAAAACAGGCCACGATAAAAGAAAGAATATACAGCATTGAAGCCAAACCGGAGCAGACTTCGGCAGGGTTTAAACTTTCCGCCGCGCAAGTTGAAGAAACAAAGAAAAAAATTAAAGAGATCTACAGGAAACCATGAAAATCATAAAACTGTTCTTCTGTATGGTTTTGCTGTTAAGCACCGCCTCCTGTTTGGCGCCTGATGCAGGAGTCATAGACGCCGACGAACTCAAAAAGATAATGAGCGCCGATGCAGGGCTCGTCATTATTGATAACCGGACCGAATACGAATATCAACAGGGCCGTATACCGGGCGCAATCAATATTTCGCAGGAAAAATTCCGCATTCTTGATAAGCTGCTGCCAAAAGAAAAAGATACGCCCATTGTATTCTACTGCAGGGGGGTCGGCTGAATGCCCAGCGTGCAGGCTGCGGTCGCAGCGCAAGAAATCGGATATAAAAAAATCATGCTCTTCCGCGACGGCTTTCCCGAATGGAAAAAGAAGGGATACACAATCGAAAAATAACGCTGGTTTAGATTAACGCCGGAACATTCTTTTACCCGATGCTCCGAGTATAACGGAAAGTTCCGGGAAATCACTGAACAACGCGGTCCACGGTAATGCCCGCCATGCCTGTGCATAAAATCTCATCGTAATGCCCTTCCGGGCAGGCCTTGATAAAACCGCGAAAATGTTTATAATATACGTAATAACACATTTCGTATGGAGACTGTATGAATCAGGCAAAAACATTTCTTCTCATGGTCGTTCTGACCATTGTATTGGTGGGGCTGGGGAGTCTCATCGGCGGGAGTACCGGTGGTTTTATAGCCTTTCTCGTAGCCTTTGTCATGAACTTTGTGAGCTATTGGTTCTGTGATAAGATCGTCCTTAAAATGTACCGGGCACAGCCGGTTTCTGAAAGCGAATTCCCTCAGCTCTTTGCAACCGTTGCGTCTCTTGCCCAAAAAGCATCGATCCCGATGCCGAAGATATACATTATCGACGATGAAAGCCCGAACGCCTTTGCAACCGGGAGAGA
This sequence comes from Syntrophus sp. (in: bacteria), assembly GCA_013824645.1. GTDB lineage: Bacteria > Desulfobacterota > Syntrophorhabdia > Syntrophorhabdales > Syntrophorhabdaceae > PNOF01. Next base: position 9,456 of record PNOF01000037.1, read on the forward strand.
TCCGGAACATGGAGTCGTGGCCGTCACAAAGGGTATCACCCGCATACTCAACCGCGATGAACTTGAAGGTGTCCTCGCCCACGAATTGTCCCATATCAAACACCGGGACATCCTTATCCAAAGCGTTGCCGCCACATTAGCGGGGGCAATCACCATGATTGCCAACTGGGCGCGTTTTGCAACTATTTTCGGCGGGGGAAGCAGTGATGATGACAATGGCGGTAATATCTTCAGCGTCATCATCTTCTCCATCATTGCGGCATTTGCTGCAGTCCTTATACAACTTGCCATATCGCGCTCCCGCGAATATCTTGCCGATGACGGCGGGGCGCAGCTTTCAGGAAATCCACTCAATCTGGCCCATGCCCTTCAAAAGCTGCAAATGGGTATTGCCCGCACTCCCATGAACACTGCCAATCCATCAACGGCGCCGCTTTTTATCGCTAATCCCTTCAGCGCAAAGGGTGTATTGGCACTATTCAGCACCCATCCTCCAATGGAAGAGAGAATAAAAAGGTTGGAGGAGATGGCCTATAGAAGATAGATTCGGGCACACCATAAGGAGCCTTTCCAGTAAGATCATCGCAGAAGTGGAAGAAGGCGCTTTCCTCGACGAGACCATCGATAGTTTTTTCTCCCAACAATCTCTCTCAGATAAAGAAAAGGGAATAATCTATCAGATCACCTCCGGTGTTGTCCGATGGAAAGGATACCTGGACTGGGTCCTCTCTTCTTATGCCAGACAGGAAATAAAAAAAGACCTCCGATATCTCCTGTGGATCAGCATCTATCAAGTAGCATTCATGAAAAAAGCGGACTATCACGTCGTCAATGAAACCGTAGAGTACGTAAAAAAGGAAAAAGGGAAAGCGCAGGCTAATTTTGTCAATGCCATTCTCAGGAGATTTATCCGTGAAAATAGCAGCAAATCTGCCATTCCCAAAGGGGCCCTCAGCCGCTCCTTCCCTGAATGGCTTGTCGCAAGATGGCAGCAGAGGTTCGGCGTCAGAGATACGGACAAGCTGCTCGCCATCCTCAATGAGGTGCCCGCATTTTCAATCCGGGTAAACCTCGACAGGATTTCCCTCCCTGAAGCCGCTGCGCTCCTGTACGAAGAAGGCATCACAACACAGGAAGGGCTGCTCTCAGGGTCGGCCCTCTCTGTCGAGAAACTGACCCCTGTATTAAGAAGCAAACTCTTTTCCGAGGGCCTCATCAGCATCCAGGATGAAATGTCGCAGCTCGTAGGACTCGCTATAGGGCCGCAGAGAGGCAACCGTATTTTGGACGCCTGCGCGGGCCTTGGGACGAAGACCCATCAGATACAGGAGATCTGTCCTGACGCAACGGTCATCTCTATGGATAACGAAATAAAACGATTACAATCCGTCACCAACCGGGGCAAGACAATCCTCGGAGATGCGGTACGCAACCCTTTTAAAAGAGAAATCTTCGATACCATACTCCTCGACGCCCCCTGTTCATCGCTGGGCATTCTCAGAAAACATCCCGAAATAAAATGGCGAAGACAAAAACAGGATATTATCTCCTTCGGCAAATATCAATTTATGTTACTGAAAGCGCTTTGGGATAACCTCGCCCGTGGCGGGCATCTGGTGTACAGCGTCTGTTCCTTTGAACCCGAGGAAACCCTCAATGTCATTGCCAGATTCAGGAAGGAAAAGAAATTTGTACTTGAAAATCCCCTGCCGTTTCTGTTTAATAAGGAATACTTCTTATCGCTACCGTATGAAACAGGCACCGATGGGTTCTTTATTGCAAAGATGAAAAAACTATGAAGTCGATAAAAGTTATTTTATATGTATTGACACCGATTTTCATCTTCATCGTCTCGGCATACCTCGCGGTAAGTCTCCTTCTGAAAACACAGCAGACCACTGTCTGTCCCGATTTACGGGGAAAAACAGTAGAAGAAGCCAAACAAATCGTCCGGAACACAGGCCTTTCCTTTTCAATTCTCAGATACGAGCGAAGAAACGATGTCCCCTACAACCACATTACCATTCAAAAACCCGAGGCTAACATAAACACAAGAAAAGGAAGGGTTATTTATGTCATCGTTTCCGAAGGGCCGGAACTTATCAAGGCCCCCGGTCTTGTCGGTCAGGGATTGGAAGCAGTCAGGGGCGTGCTTGAAGAAAAGAGACTTATTCTCGATAAAATTATTACCATACCCCATAGTAAGACAGGAAGAGTGATCGCCCAGATACCCGCTGAAGGTGCAGAAATCCTTGAACAAACCAAGGTAACCCTCATCGTGGGAAGCGAACAGAAAACATATTTTTTCATGTCTGAAACAAAGAATATAGACATCAATGAACTCGCGGAAGAGATGGACGCGAAAAAGATAAAATACAAAATGAATTATGTAAGGGCTGATCATACCACACAGAGCGGCATTGATTTTTCTGTCCCTCGCAGGACAATATTCAGCGGCTCTGACGAACTGATGATAACCATTTACTGACTAAGGAGGATATTGATGAACAAAATCCAGATAGCCCCTTCCATTTTATCCTGTAATTTTCTCGAATTGGGAAAGGAAATAGAGGACATTGAACAAGCGGGCGCAGACCTTGTCCATATAGATGTCATGGATGGCCATTTTGTGCCGAACATCACCATAGGGTCCCTCTTCGTTGAGGCCATAAAAAGGATTGCCTCGAAACCGCTCGACGTCCATCTCATGATTGAAAATCCCGGAGAGTTTGTCAACGACTTCGCTGCAAAGGGCGCTGATATTGTCACAATCCACGCCGAGGCAGACAACCACCTCCTGAGGACCCTTGATCTCATAAAATCAGCCGGGAAGAAAGCCGGTATATCGCTTAACCCATCTACCCCGCTTAGCATCTTAGACCATGTCATTCACATCGTGGACCTCATATTGATTATGACTGTCAATCCCGGCTTCGGCGGCCAGGCATATATCCCTTTCATGGAGAAAAAGATAAAAGATACGAGGAAGCTCATAGAAAAAACAGGCAGGAAGATACTACTTGAGGCGGATGGCGGAATCAAGGCCGACAACGCCAAAAAGGTTGTTCAGGCAGGCGCTGATGTGCTTGTTATGGGCACAGAGATATTTCACAGCAAAGATTACAAGGCAAAGATCCGGGAGATACGAAAGAAAATCGGATAATAACCGCTCTCCTATGGAATTAAAAAAACAAAAAGTATATAAAACGGTCTTCGAACTGGCATGCGATGAGCTGATCAATTCCGATTATGAAAATAAATGCGCCAAGGCTGGTCTCAAATGTACGACAGGACAGGGGCAAACCCCGCTCATAGCAATCCCTTATTTCGATGAAACTATCACCATTGATCTTCCCCAACTCTCATTTCATAGCTCAAAAGGGTCAAATGTTACCCTTGTTACAAAGATACTCCTCCTCCACTATATTAATAACGCTTCCGGTGTCCCTCTTTCAGGTGAGAAGGTTGCCTATGGCGATATACCGGCATGTATGCATTACGAACCTGTGTTTGTAAAAAGGGTCTTAAAACCACTCCAATCCGTATTCGGTTATAATAAATACGCCTTTCTTGAAGCAGGTCTGGCCCTGAACGGCAAAGAAGAAGAATATGGCGACGTATCATTCACCCTTTTTGCATTCCCTAAAGTCCCTATCACCTTCATTATCTGGGAAGGTGATGAAGAGTTCCCTCCTTCTGCGAAGGCCCTTTTTGATCCTTCGATTACAGGGTATCTTCCCCTCGAAGATATTGTCGTCATTGCCAAACTCGCTGCCGCAAGGATTCTGAAGGCAGCGCGCAAACAACATATCGACGAATCAGGCGATGATGTATAACCCGCCCCGTAAATACATGCTTGATTGAGAATTGGTATTAAACTATTGGAAGGAGCCCCATTGCCTGCCAGTAGAAATAGCTCACAATTATTCCGATGATGACGGCAATGGCATAGAGCGCCCCTCCAAGCGCCACATGACCGCCTGACCATGCCCTCGAGTTCGTCATAGTGTCACCGATCATAACGAAAGGCTGCTGATACGCAAGGAAGAAGGAATTGCCTGCGGCGATGACAGCGACACTTACCAGCACGGGATGCAACCCGAATTTCTCATAGAGGGGGACAAAGAGAGGGGAAAAGAGGGCAATCGTCGTATACCCCCAGGGAATATCGATAAACCGTATGGCCCAGAATACAACGGTGATAATAAGCAGAAATATAAGGGGAGAAGCCGCAATGGAAAAGATCCACGGCTCAACAAGAGGCCTCGCCCAGTCGGAAATACCTGATTTGATAAACATTGGCGGCAGGCCAAGGACGACAGCAAGGAAGTTGATCACATCCCAGTTGACACCGGAGGAAACATCGGGGGCTTTAATGATACCGAAGATAATGAGGGCCGCAAGGGCCATGAGGGCAGCCTCGACAGTCCTGATGCCGGTCCATTTCTCTGTAGAAAAGAGCACAAAGGCACAGACAAGGATAACGCCGCAGAGCATTTCCTGTCTCGTTATCCTGCCGAAAGAGGCGTACTGCTCCTTAAACACTTCACGGCTGAGACATAGACCCTCTTTCGGTTTCAAAAAGAGATAGAGGAGTATTAGAAAGACAATGGTGATGATAATCCATGGCACCGACATATACGCAAACCACGCGCCGGGAGTAGCAAGCGGTTTCATTGCCGCCGGGTAAAAACCAACCATGAGAATGCCCCAGAGGGAACCCGTCTGCCAGCCAATGCCGGGCAGTATCGCTGAACCCCAGGCGGCAAGGCAGATGAGAGCTGAACCCCGCGACCGGTCCGGCACCTTACATGCCTCTACAAAACTCATGGCAATAGGCATGACAATGGAGAGCCGCACAGTGATTGAAGGGGTAAGGGCTGAAAGGACAAGTCCAATGATAAACCAACTGACGCAGATGGTCAGGTAACTGGGCTCGAATCTCATGAGAACAAAATAGGCAATACGTTTTCCCAAACCTGTTTTTATAAGGGCAAAACCGAAAAAGAGGGCCGGGATTAAGGTCCAGAGAGCAGGGCTCGTATATCCGCTCACTACAGCAGCAAGGGGCATTTTGAAGATAAGGCTTCCCGCGAGCAGTACAGCGCAGCCCGCAAGATAAGGAATACTATCGGTCTTGAATACCCACAGGGAAAGGCAGACGAGCGTCACAGCGATAATATGGTGACCCTGAGGGGACAAATCCGGAAAGGGCTTCCCCACCCCGATAACAAGCGCGCATACAACAAAAATAAAAATCCCCGACTTTTTCAGGTTGTTCATCAAAACCCCCAGTCTGTTTAGTACCTGCCCGTCCACTTTACATCAGGTTTCAGCATTTCAATTGCTGTGGACAGTGGTATATACAGGCATGTCTGGGGATGGGGCCCGGTCATCAGACCCCTGTGCATCAGGTGAGCACGTATATGCTTATTAAAATGTACGAAAGGAATAAATAAATCAAGGGAATAATCATTGTGAATTGGAATTATTTATACGAGGGTTATTTTACCTTTGGGGTCTGCGACGAACTTGCCGATGGCCCAATATTCAACATTGAGTTGCACTGCCTTATCTGCGAACTTTTTCATGTCTTCAGGATCAACTGCCATAAGAAGACCGCCTGACGTCTGGGGATCGAAGATAATGTCATAGAAAAAATCTTCCTGTGAGGAAATAATGTGTTCTCTGTAAAAATTCCGGTTTCTGTATAATCCACCCGGCAAAAAACCGGTTGACGCAAGCTCTACGGCCTCCCTGAAGTAGGGAAGTTTTTCTCTATAGATTTCAACACCCAGTGTTTCTTTTATCATTTCCTTCAAATGACCGGCAAGGCCAAAACCAGTCACGTCTGTTGCCGCGTGGGTCCTCACCGAAAGCATCACTTCCGAGGCGCCCTTGTTCAGTCTCGCCATAACTGAAACAAGATTGTTCATTGCTTCTTCATTGAGTGTCTTGCCTTTGATGGCCGTACTTAAAATTCCTATCCCCAGGGGTTTTGTGAGGATGAGTACATCTCCAGGGAGAGCGCCTTCGTTCAGCATGATCTTGTCTGGATGTACTATACCGGTTACGGAAAGTCCGTATTTTATTTCCTCGTCATCCACACTGTGACCGCCAAGGAGGCTGACGCCGGCCTCCCGGATCTTATCGGCTCCGCCCCGTATGATCTCTTTGAGGATCTTGATGTCAAAGCGTTTCGGGGAAAAACAGACCATGTTGAGGGCCGTCTTCGGGACCGCGCCCATTGCGTAAATATCACTCAAGGCATTGGCCGCCGCGATCTGGCCAAACCAATAAGGATCATCGACAAGGGGCGTAAAAAAATCTATGGTCTGGACAAGAGCGATTTCATCCGTGATCTTGTAGACGCCTGCGTCTTCAAAACCTTCAATGCCGACGATAACATTTTCATCAGCGGGAATATCTATACCGCAAAGCATATTCGATAGGTCACCCGGACCTATTTTCGATGCTCAGCCGCCGCCGCGAACGTATTTGGTTAATTCTGCGTCCATACCCTTCCTTTACCTTTTCGGTTTACGCTGTCTTTCATGTCAGCCCTTGCCCCTCGACAGGGCTTTCCGCTTTCTTTGAGGACTTTTGTTCTCTTCGTATTTATCAGCATCTATAGACTTTATTTTACTTTCAATTATCTCAATACCCGCGTAATAGCAGCAGCACTCACTTTTCAGATTATTATCAAAAACCCGTACATTGCCATCATTAAAATTAATGCGGACATAGCAGAATCCCCCCGGCAGTTCCGAGGTGCGCTCCTCTACGACAACACCCATGCCCCACCGCGCAAAATGCTTGTGGTACACACGGTCGCCAACTTGCAGATATAGAGCCTGACCCCTTAACACACCTTACGTTATAGCATATATTGGACATAAGTGAAAAGTGAATAGTATCTGGGGTTCTTTAACTCTTTAAATACTATTGGATTCTCCCTTTTGAAAGAGGTACAATGGAATAATTACGGAAAAATGAGGGCTCCATGAAAAAAATCATTGAAACAGTGCCCAATTTCAGCGAAGGCAGCGACAAGGCTAAGATCGAAGAGATCCTTTCGGTTTTTCGCGGTAAAGAGGGAGTCAAGCTCCTCGACCTCCACAGGGATATTGATCACAACCGGATGGTAGTAACCGTTATCGGTGAACCTGATGCCTTGAAGCTGGCCATCATTGAAGCCGTCGGCGTTGCCGTCAGAATTATCGATATGCGCACCCATCGGGGTGAACACCCGCGCATGGGGGCTGTTGACGTTATCCCATTTATTCCCATAAAAAATATGACCATGGAAGAGGCTGTAACACTTTCACAAGAGACAGCGAAAGCAATCTGGGAGACGCATCACCTGCCCGTCTTCCTCTACGAAGAGTCAACACCGATATCTGCACGCAAAAACCTCGCCAATATCCGCAGCGGCCAGTTTGAAGGCATGTCGGAAAAACTCAAATATCCTCAGTGGAAACCCGATTTCGGGGGACAGGAAATACACCCTACGGCAGGGGTCGTTGCCATCGGGGCAAGGATGCCCCTTGTCGCCTTCAACGTCAATCTTGACACCGATAATATCGAAATTGCCCAGTCCATTGCCAGGGCTGTACGGCATATAAGCGGCGGCCTCCGGTACTGCAAGGCAATTGGTATCGAGTTGAAAGAACGAAAAATTACCCAAGTCTCCATGAACATAACAGACTATACCCGAACACCCCTCTATCGGGCTCTGGAACTCGTACGGATAGAAGCAAAACGTTACGGTGTCAATGTAGTAGGCAGCGAAGTGGTGGGTCTCGTACCCATGACAGCCCTCGTCGATTCCGTTGCCTACTACATGGGCCTCGAAGATTTCAGTATTGACAAAGTCCTCGAAGCAAAGATGATAGAGTAACGAAAAAATCATAGGTAGCCTGCATCGCCTCCATATCCGGCAACAGAATCACTGTTCTCAGGAAAACACTTGCAAAGGATGATACCAAAAGAATATATTTTGATATGAATATTGGTGTTATCCACACCGTTGGCTCACCGTGCAGGTGCGCCGATGCCATTGCAGACGGGTTGAAGTCCCTCGGACACAGACCCTTCATTTATGATTCAGAGGGCATTGAGCTTACAGTTGGGGAGATCGCAGATACATGCAGTCTCGTTATTGATCACAGTGATACCTATCGTGGCAAGGGGTCTCTCAGGGCCATGGTGCGCCTGCTCCTGGAGGCCCATGGCGTGAAGCTCATCGGTTCCGGTGCAAAGGCCTGCTTTCTCTGTGACGATAAAGCGGCAGCCAGGGCACGGCTTATTGATGCCGGAATATCGGTTCCACCAGGGGTTGTTATGACAGGTGAAGATTGGGAAACCCCTTCGTGGCTTACGCCGCCGATCATTCTCAAGTCTGTTTATTCACATATGAGCAGAGGTATAGCACTTGCTGACACTATTGATGACGCGAAGAAGATTTCGAGAGAAATGTTTGCCGCCCTCCAGGAACCGGTCCTCATAGAATCCTATATTGCCGGAAGGGAACTCGCTGTATCAGTCATTGAAGGAAATGATGGGCTTCAGATGTTGACTCCCTTTGAGTGGCTGCTTGCCGCAGAAATAACCTATCAAACAGAGCGGTTTAAAGCTGTTGAACAAAAAGCCGGGAGGGACGATTGCCGCGCCGCTGAACTGTCTGAAGAAACAAAGGATATCCTTATCCATCACGCCCGGCTGTCATTTCAAGCTCTCGGGATGCGCCATTATGGTCGTTTCGATATCCGTTTATCGTCCGGGGGGACCTTCTATTTTCTCGAGGCGAACACGACGCCGAGCTTTGAACCTGCAGAATCCTTTGCTTTTTCGGCCAAATGGTCCGGTTTCAGCTATGAAGCGCTTTTGGAACATCTCATCGCATACGCGTCAACTCAGTATGGAATCGATAACAGGGAGAAAAACGAAATAATCCGGGTAGAATTGCCCGGCGGCCCCGTTACACTTGAATCATCCCCAGGGGTCCACAGACTTTACGATTCGAGTATTGAACTTGCGAAACTCCTTGATGTTGAGCCTGGGGAACGGGTCCTAGAACTGGGGTGCGGGTCAGGATTTCTCGCTGTCGCTGCAGCAAAACTTGGCGCCAGAGAAGTCGTTGCTACTGACACAGACGCACGGGCCCTGGCTGCTACAGAAAAAAATGCCCGATTGAACGGTGTTGGCGACCGGATCAAAGTAATAGCCGGATTATGGTACGAGCCGCTTAGGCACCGTGCCGGGGTACAGAATCGGGATAATCGTTTCGATGTTATTATTACAACACCTCCACAGACGCCCGGCCCCTATGATTTCGGTCCCCGATGGGGTGGTCTGGACGGCCTGCTCCATTTCAAGCACATCATCAGCGGCACATTGTCATTTCTTGATCCCGGGCAAGGCAGGTTATGGCTCCTCGTGATTTCTCTTGTCGATATACCATTACTCATGAAGCTCCTCAAAGAACAGTTTGCTGAAGTAGCAATTATCCATGAGACAGAACGTTCGTTCCGTGCCAGGGAATATGAGGCCATGGCAGAGGGGCTCTTTTCTTACCTTCTCCATCGTAGAGCTTCAGGGAAGTGTGACTTTAGAGAAAAAGGAGATGGAGCTTATTCGTTTCGCACACTCTATATACGGGCCTCAAAAGTGAGAGATATATGAAAGGGCTCATTATCAACGCCGACGACCTTGGGAGCGATATTGCAAGAAACGAAGGTATTTTCAGGGCCCTTGATGCAGGTATCGTCACGAGCGCAAGCATCCTGGCCAACGGACCGGCTTTCGACGATGCGATCAGGCGGATGAGTTTAACCCTCGGCCACAATGCCTCTTTTGGAGTGCATTTAAATATTTCTCAGGGAACTTCCGTTTCAAGGGGCCTCGAAATACTCGCTGATGAAAACAATCTCTTTCCTGGTAAAGCAAAAACACTCTCCTTGTTTTCCGGCCACGTCTCCGATCCACTCAGAGAAGAGATCGAAAGAGAAGTAACATCACAGATTGAAAAACTGCTCAATGCAGGTATAGACATTACTCATATCGACAGTCACCATCACGTGCATATCCTTCCTGCTGTAGCCCCTATTGTTATGAAGGCCGCACAAAAATACCATATTCGCCGGATGCGTGTCCCTGAAGAACCTTCCGGAACACTCCGAAGCCTGCCGTCCGACCCTGCTATCACTGAAGAAGCAGAGTTTTTCAGCCGATTTGCGCGTCAGGTCAGACCGTTGTTAACTGCATGGGGCATTATTGCGTCGGACCATTTCCTGGGGCTTTATATGAAAGGGCGACTTTCCCCGGCTGTCCTTGCCGAAGTAGCTGAAAACCTCAATGATGGTATAACTGAGTTGATGGTCCACCCCGGAACAGCATGCGCCGCTGATCCATCAAATCCTTTCTCTCTCTTTTCAACTGCAGAACGACAGATTGAGCTTGCTGCTCTTCTTGATGATGGTTTTCATGCTATACTTGAAAAAAAGAAAATAAAACTCTTATCATATTGCGAGGCATTGAATTGATACAAGGTTTACGTATACTCATTCTTTCACCGACAGTGCTACCCGATGCAACAGGTAATGCCGTTACCGCCGAACGCTGGCGAAGACTTCTTGAAAGTGCCGGAGCAAAGGTCCTTGTGGTAGCATCGGAAAAGATGTCCGGGAGCTCATTCAGGGATATCGTACAGCAATTTGAGCCGCACCTAATCCATGCCCATCAAGCCATTAAATCGGGTACTCTTCTTTTAGAATTAAAGCAGATGGATACAGCAAAAACCATTCCACGCATCGTTTCCGTCGGCGGAACAGATGTGAACCTCAGCCTGCATTTACAGAAAGAGAAGGCTATCCTGGACCATGTTTTCAAAAACGCCAATATTATTATAACTCAGAGCAGGGTCATGGAATCGCTTCTCACGAAAGAGTTTTCAGGGCTTGAGGACCGTCTGTGCTTTGTGCCGAGATCTCCGGTATGGCTCGGGGATATGCCATCCGGCATTCGCGCTACCGCAGGCTGTGGGCCGGATTCGGTTCTTTTTTTCCTCCCCGCCGGCATACGTTCCGTAAAAGGCAATCTGAAGTGCCTGGAATACTTTGAAAAAGTATATAGACTGAGGGGCAACGCCCGGATTCTCTTTTCCGGCCCTCCCCTTGATGAAAAATATTCAGCCCTTTTTGCGGAAAAAGTTTTTGCATGCCGGAGATTTGCTATGTGGATACCTGCTTTTGCGCCCGAAGCGATGCGATCTGCTTACGAAGGCGCTGACGTAGTGCTCAATACATCCGTTTCTGAGGGGCTTTCAACAGTCCTGCTGGAGGCAATTTCTGCGGGGAGACCTGTCCTGGCTTCCGACATCCCAGGAAATCGCTGGCTTCTGAACGGGAGCGAAGAAGGGCTTTGCGGACTTCTTTATAACAGCTCCGATTCCAGCGATTTCGTTAATAAAGCAGTTTCCCTGATCGACGACGATTTACTGAGACAATCTCTCCAAAACTCCGCTCGCGCGAAAGCCATAACACTGCCCAGCCCCGAAGAAGAAACAAAACACCTCCTCGCCGCTTACAGGATAGCGTTGCAAAATTATCTTGTATTTTAACATGATGATGCGGGATGCCATACGCGTCGAGACAAGTGTTTTGGCATCTTTATTTTTGATACCAATTCACATTCATTTATAAACTGTAATGATAAGAAAAAACCCGTTTCTTGCGGCAAACATCAGTGGCAAAACAACCGTGGTTGCCAAACAAAATAGGTTATCCCCGCTGCTACATTCTTGATGTAGAACTGGGATAACCTAATTACCTATAACCTATAACCTATTTTTTTATTTATGGTCCTTCCACATACCGTATTTTTCTCTCAGCACCCTATGGAGTATTTTGTTGGCGCCTGATCTCGGCATCTCTGTTTCCGGGGCTCACGTCGCCCCCTCCACCGGCAAAGCCGCTGGAGCCACCCCTTCTCGTCCCGCAATGACGGGACTAAAGAGAGGCCACCACCTATAATCTATAACTTGCTTTTATTTATGGTCCTTCCACATACCGTATTTTTCTCTCAGCACCCTATGGAGTATTTTGTTGGCGCCTGATCTCGGCATCTCTTCGTCTTTAATAAAGATGATGTTCTTAGGCACCTTGAAGCCGGCGATCTTGCCTTTGCAGTAGCCGGATATCTCGTCTGCCGTGGCTGTCTGGCCTTCATGAAGGACGATAACCGCTGTCACCTGCTCTCCCCACTTTTCATGAGGCACACCGATAACTGCTATGTCTTTTACTTTCGGGTGGCCGCCAACACAGTTCTCCACTTCCGAGGGGAAGATGTTTTCACCACCGGAGATGATCATGTTGGCCTTTCTGTCAACGAGAACATAGTAACCCTCTTCGTCACGGTATGCCATATCACCGGCGCTGAAGTACTCACCCTTCATGGCTGCGGCTGTCTTCTCCGGATCTTTCCAGTATGCCTCGAAGAGCATGGGGCTTCTCGAATAGAGTTCACCGACTTCGTTCGGTTTGGTAACGAGCTTACCATCTTCATCATAGAGCTTGATGATATCGGTACCGATCACTTCGCGACCGATAGAGCCCAGCTTAACGAGCTGTTCATTCGGTTTCAGGACCGTTACGATACCTGCCTCGGTGGATCCATAGGCTTCATAGAGTTCAGCGCTCTTAAACATCTCAAGGACGCCCAGTTTTGTGTCTCTTCTTGCCGGGGCCGAAGAAATGAGGAGCTTCTTGACAGAGGTCAGATCGTATTTCTTCTTCACATTATCCGGCAGGGTGAGCATCATGATGTAGTGGGTAGGCACCAGGGAGGTAAAGGTAACCTTAAGATTCTGGAAGGTCTTCAAAAGCTCTTCGGGGTTAAAGCTCACCATATTATAGACTGCAACGGTGCCTCCAACCCAGGTCGCCACAAATGAGTAGAAGAGTGAGTTCACATGGCAGCAGGGCATAACGAGGAGGTTACAGTCATCAAAATTAAACTGGTGATCAAAAACCATGATTAAATACTGAGAAAAGAGGTTGGCATGGCTCTTCATAACGCCTTTGGGCTTCCCTGTCGTACCGCCGGTATACATGATGACCCAGATATCATCGGGATCTACCTTTGTGGCAGGCTCTTCCGGGCTTGCTTTCGCCAGAGCTGCTTCGTAGGCGACAAAGCCGTCATAGGTCTCTGTACCGACAGCAAAGGAGATATACTTCTCCACGGTGGGGATGCTTTTCTTCATACCGTTGACCATATCTATCCAGGGAAACTCTTTTCCGTCTGCAGGATCTTTTCCACCCTGTACGATAAAGACTTTACATTCACTATGGTGGACGTTGTATTCCATTTCTACAGCAGATAACCTGAACATAAGGGGCACACAGATAAAACCACCCTTTGCGGCTGCCGCATAGAACTCCATCCATTCGACACAGTTGTATGCAAGGACGGCGAAGCGGTCACCTTTCTTCATACCCATATCGGCAAGAAC
>PNOF01000038.1 GCA_013824645.1 Syntrophus sp. (in: bacteria)
AGCTGTCTGGATCAACAAACCGTTGCTGAAGAGTGATGGAGAGATACACTAAATGTTTTATGAAAGTGTCTCATTTTCATTGACATGTTCCGGCCGTCTCGATACCTTCCAACATTGCTGAAGGATATGGCAGGTTTTACAGTAAAGAATATAAACAATTCTTGTCTATAGCATACGGGTCGTTGTGTGAACTGGAAACGCAATATCTGCTATCCGTAGATCTGGATTACATAAAGGTAAGCAATAAGGTTGTTGAGACCCTGATAAAAGAGGTGGGCAGTATGCTCTATGTCATGATAAATAAGAAACACAACAATCCTGTTCCGGGGGTGGGCCGTGCATAAGCCCATTATCCATGCACTATCCGCTCTACGCTCCACGCTATCTTCCGTTTTTCACTCCACACTATCCGCCCTACGCTCTACGCTAATCAAAGATGATGCCCACGAATTCAAACCCACTATGATAGAGATTGAGGAGAAACCAACGAGTCCTTTGGGAAGGATTGTCTTCTGGGTCATTGTTGCCGTCATGGTCTTTTTTTCAACCTGGATGTATTTTGGCAAAATCGATGTTGTGGTCTCTGCGAGAGGGATTGTGATCCCGGAAGGGGACGTGAAGATACTCCAGCCCTTAGACACTGGTGTGGTGAGCGCCATCCTCTGCCGTGAGGGTGATTTTGTCAGGAAAGACCAGGTACTCATGGAGATTGATCCTTCCATTACGGCCCCGGAGCTTGAGTCAAAGCAGAAGAGCCTTGCCTATCTGGAGCTTGAGAAGATGCGCATGAACGCCTCTCTCGGAAAAGGAGGATTTAACCCTGACCAAAAGACAGGCGACAAAGAATCCATACGTACACAGCGGGACCTATATCGTTCTTCCACAGAGGGTCTGCAAAAGCAGCTTGACGCGAAGAAGGCCGAGCTAAACCGCATTGAAGAGGATAGTAAATCTGCTGCCAAGGACAAGATATACAATGCCTCACTTCTTGATCTTGCGAAAGACCGGGAGAAAAGACTCAAGGGTGTTGTTGATATCATCCCGAAAAATGAATATGAAAAGGCGCTCAACGATGTCCTGACCTATAGTAATAATGTGGAGCAGCTCACCCATAAGCTGGAGGGACTTGCCCACCAGAAAAGCCAGCTTCTCAGTGAATTGGCATATATCAACGAGAATTTCCGCACGACTACGTTGAAAGAATACTCTGACAAACACAAGACCGTTACTGAAATACGCGCTGAGTTAGACAAGACCTCCTACAGAAACGAGAAGCAGAAGATAGCCTCCCCTGTAGACGGCTATATCTCCAATCTCTCTTTCCATACCATAGGCGGAGTGGTGACCCCTGCCCAGAAGCTCATGACTGTCGTGCCTTTCAGTGCGCCCCTTGTCATCAAAGCGATTGTCCTCAACAAGGACATAGGGTTTGTGAAGGACGGAATGCCTGTATTAGTGAAGATCGATACCTTTGATTTCCAGAAATATGGAATTCTGAAAGGGACGGTACGGAATGTATCGAAACATAGTACCGAGGATGAAAAGTTGGGGCCCGTTTACGAGATATTCATTAATCCCGTTGACACAACGCTTCTTGTCGAAGGCAAGCAGGTCCCCATGACCTCCGGCATGAGCCTCACCGCCGAAATAAAGGTGGGGAAACGGAGAATCATAGAATTCTTTATTTATCCCCTTATCAAATATCTCGATGAAGGGATAAAAGTCAGATAAAGAAACATATGGAGCTTTGCACGAATCCCGGAAATATTTTTTACAATCTCATTATGGTCTTCGCCATATGATCACGCAACGGCAGGTGCAGCGGGGAAAGCTTCTTTTATGAGAACAAGAGCTATTGTCATTTCAATCATCATTGCCGCGCTTATCCTGACCTCATCAGGAGTGTACGCTGCAAATTCGAACGCAATCGGTGGTCCCCGGTTTGCCATTCCGGTCAAATGTACCATGGGAAAGGATTGTTACATCATGCACTATGTCGATAGCGCTCCCGGTCGGGAGGCGGTCGATTTCAGTTGTGGAAGACAAACGTACAACGGTCATGACGGGACGGATTTTGGCATCGCCGATCTTCAAGCGATGGGGGCGGGAGTTCCTGTCATCGCCTCGGCTGCCGGTGTTATCCTCGGAACTCGCGATGGTATGACAGATCGCCTTGTTGCCGAAGAAAGCGATCGGACTGTCATCAAGAATTTTGAGTGTGGCAACGGTGTTGTCATCGATCACGGCAATGGGTGGCAGACCCAATACTGCCATATGCGCAAGGGAAGTCTTATTGTCAAACCATCTGAACGTGTCGAAAAAGGAGCCATTTTGGGCATGGTAGGGGCATCCGGGCCGGCCTCTTTTCCACATGTCCATTTTACGATCCGGTATCATGGTCGGATTGTAGACCCTTTTGTAGGGATTACTGATGTCACTGGTTGCAAAGCGCCCCGTTATCCGCTCTGGGAACAGTCGCTTGACTATGTGCCTACCGGGCTTATTCGTGCAGGTTTCTCATTCAAGCCGCCCAAACAAATGGAGCTCTGGCAGGGACAATTTTCGGAAGCGCGTCTTCAATCGGATAATCTTCCGTTGCTCATCTTCTGGGTCCATGTATACGGTGTGCTGCAAGGGGATAAAGAACGGTTTACTATGAAGGCACCAAACGGGAATATAATTATTGATGTCGAAAAAAACATAACCAAATCTGCCCGAAGCTGGGTGCACTACGTAGGTAAGAACAATACCCGGGAGAGGCCGCTTCCAAAGGGCACCTGGCGCGCCTCCTATCAATTGAAAAGAGGGGAGCGCCTTCTGATTAATCTCGAACGGGAGGTTATTATAGAGTGAATTACCGGGCAACAATGGGTTTTTCAGCCAAGAACCGGAGTGGACCAGATCCTCGCAGGGTGCATAAACAAATACCCCTCTAATATTTACACTGAATGAATCATAAAACGTTCGTTGATAATATACAATCAGTGAATAGGGGTAAACATGTGCGTGAGGAATAATCGTGGCATGAGAAAATGTGATTTTGGGTGTTGAGGAGCCGACATTGGTGCTATAATGAAGGCGTGAAAAAAATCATTTCTTTTGATCTTGATGGTACCCTGGTGAACGCACGATATGGTGATATGGTGTGGAATCACGGTATTCCTCTTGAATATTCTAAAAAATACAATATGTCCTTTGATGAGGCAAAAGGTCTTATTCGAAAACAGTATGAGTCTGTTGGGGACGCTGATCTTTTATGGTATGAAATAGACCGCTGGCTTGATAAATTTCAGCTCTCTGTAACATCAGAAGAACTGCTTGAACGTTATGAATCTCAGATAGAACCGGTCCCCTATGCGCAGGAGGTCCTGGAATATTTGGGCCAAAAATACATGCTTGTTATTGCTTCCAATGCTGCCAGGATCTTTGTCGATAAAGAACTTGACTATACAAATTTTCGCCGTTATTTTACCCGCATTATATCGGCAACATCAGACTGTAAAATGGTTAAGAAAGAAGATAGATTTTACCAGTGGCTCTGTGGGGAGCTGCAGGTATCACCGGACGAAATTATTCATATAGGCGATCACCCCGTTTTTGACCATGATATACCTTCCCGTGTAGGCATCGAGTCGTATTGCTTAATGAGCGAGCAGCCTCATGCCGATGATTCATTGGATCTCGATGGAAGAAGGACCATAACAAGCCTGAAAGAACTCCTGGATAGGCTATGAAAAAATGCCATACATGCAAAACAGAAGTCACCCTGGAAAAGATTTCCTTCCGGGAGGAGTGTGCAATCTGCACCAGTGATCTCCATGTCTGTCTTAATTGTGTATTCCACGATGCAGGGAAAGAAAACTCCTGCAGAGAGGACCGGGCCGATTATGTAAAAGAAAAAGACCGGGCAAATTTTTGTGAGTATTTTCGCTTTGCCGATGATACCCCCAAAAAAACGGGTAAAGAAGAAGCAGAAAAATTATGGGATACTTTGTTTAAAAAACCATAAGAATAACCCCTTTTAGTTGTATTACAAAAAATAATGTGACATTAATCATCATTTATTTAAAAATAACAAAAATAATACTTTACAAGTTGTTTACAATGTATTATAATAATCTATGATGAAGGGTAAAAAAGATAGTTGTTATAGAACACGGGGAGGAAATTCCACGAAAGGGATGACATTGGCAACTGTAGCGTTAAGTATGTTTTTAGCAATTTTTTTATTCGTGCCTTCGGTCTCATCTGCCGATTGGGGTTTTAGTATGGGTGAAGATGGTTGGAATCCGGCCCATACGAAGCGTTACGATTTCACAAAAATTGAGTTTTTCATAGCAGGTGTTCCGCAAAATGCGGGTATAACCTGGTCAGACACCGGCGTCAGCAAGTTCACGCAGACCGGCTGGACCGCTCAGACCGTAAACCCCACTTATGTTTCAGCTACAGGACCTAAAGTGACAGACACTATGTTCTGGAACTCCCTTTTTACCGGTACTGTGCCAAAAGACTTTAGGCTGGATTATCTTGTCTATGATACCAACAATGGCAGCCAGCTTAAGCTGAGGTATGGTATTAGCATGAATATTAAAAATGGTATACCTGATGTTAGTTCCAATGGATGGACTGCGCTTGATTTAAAAAACCTCCCCAGTTATAACCGCACTCCGGCAGCGGTTCCCATCCCTCCGACTGTGCTTCTCTTAGGAGCGGGCCTCATCGGCGTAGTTGTCCTGAGAAAAAGAATACATATATAGACGTTATTCCATTTCTAAATCAAAGATAGCACCTTGATTTAGAAATAGAATTATTTATTTCCCGCAGGTCGAGTAAATATGATCCGGTAACGCTCTCTATCGGCATCAAAACACACAGTACATCCTTTGCTGGTGCAGGAATCCGTGTCTTCTTCCAATTCTTTTGTTTTAGACAATGGCTCCAAGTGTACTTCAAGCCCGATTTCTTCGTACATCTCTGCCATTTCAGACAGTCTTGGTTCACAGGCAATAAACCTTCTTTCCCAACCTGCTTTACCGAGTTCGTCCTCTCGGTTCATCTCAATACCTCACTTAGTCTTTGTAAAATACTCAATAGTTTTTCCCAGGCCCTCATCCAGTCCGGTATGGGGTTCCCATTTGAGGAGTTTGGTTGCCTTAGATATGTCCGGTAACCTTCGTCTGGGATCATCTTCGGGGAGTTTGTCAAAAAACAACTCTGATTTGGAGCCGGTTAAGAGGATAATTTTTTCTGCAATGGATGCAATGGAGACCTCATCAGGATTTCCAAGATTTATAGGCCCTGGGAATCCCGAAAGGTACGGTTTTGTATAATCCTGCTCTCTTGTCTGTTCGCAGCTCCCGTAGTCCATCATCCGTATGAGACCTTCAATCATATCATCGATATAGCAGAAGGACCTTGTTTGAGTTCCATCCCCGTAAAGAGTAATGGGTATGTTGTCCAATGCGTTCACAATAAAATTACTGATAACACGTCCATCATCTGGTCTCATGCGGGGGCCGTAGGTGTTAAAGATGCGTGCCACCTTGATATCCACCTTATTCTGTCTCAAATAATCGAAAAAGAGTGTTTCTGCTACTCTTTTCCCTTCGTCATAGCAACTCCTCTTTCCGATAGGGTTAACATGTCCCCAGTATTCCTCTGTTTGGGGATGTTCTTCAGGATCACCGTAAACCTCACTCGTGGATGCCTGCAGTATACGGGCCCGTACTCTTTTTGCAAGGCCAAGCATATTGAGTGCTCCAAGGACGTTTACCTTAATTGTTTTGACAGGGTTGTACTGGTAGTGGATGGGGCTTGCAGGACATGCAAGGTTGAAGATCCAGTCAACCTCAATGAGAAGGGGCTCGGTTACGTCATGTCGTATAAGTTCAAAGCGGGGGTTTTGTAAAAGATGAACAATATTGTTTTTCATACCCGTGAAGAAATTATCAAGGCAGAGCACTTCGTGACCGTCATTGAGAAGACGTTCACAAAGATGTGATCCAATGAAGCCGGCTCCGCCGGTAACGAGTATACGTTTTGGCTCCCGGTAGGTATTATAATGATACATTATGCCTTCCTATACAGGGATATTTGAATGGCTGAGATATACACGGAACCTCCGCATTTTTCTTTTTACCTTGCAAAGTTTGTAAAGTCAATAGAAATGAGGCAACAGGTGATAGACAATATGTGATGGCCTGTATTATCTATTGCAATAAATTCCATAGTGTGTTAAAAAATAGCGTTCAAGTGGGTTCTGCCCGCTTTTTTAGTTTAAACAGGATGTTATCCGATAAGGTAATCATAGAAAAGATCAGTAACGTGCTGGCGCCCATTTTGGAAGATGCACGCCTTGAGCTAGTGGAAATAGAATTCAAGCCCATCGGTAAAAGATGGCTCCTCAGAATATATATCGAGAAAGAGGGAGGCCTGACAATAGCCGATTGCGTGTATGTAAGCCGTGAATTGAGCCGAATTCTTGATGTTGAAGACGTTATCGAGTATGCTTATACGCTTGAAGTTTCTTCGCCGGGATTGACAAGACCGCTTAAGAAAATGGAAGATTTTGCACGGCATAAAGGAAAAACATGCAGGATTATCACCCAGGAGGCGGTTGCCGGCAAGAATGAATTCAGAGGAGAAATCACTGATGTCAGCTCTGATAAGGTTGAAATCAAAGAAAAAATAGATATTATTACCATCCCAATATGTGCTATAAAAAAAGCACATTTAGAATTTGAACTATGAGGGGTATCGATGTATTTTGATTTGAATTATGTAATCGAACAGGTAGGAAAGGAAAAGGGGATACCGAAAGAGACTATTATTGAAGCCCTCGAAGAGGCTATTTTAGCGGCCTCGAAAAAGAAATACGGCAGCCACCTTGACCTTGAAGCCCACTACAACGTGGAATTAGGAGAAATTGAAGTTTTCCAGTTCAAGACTGTTGTAGAAGAGATTAATGACACGGATATGGAAATTATCATTGACACCGCAAAGATCCATGATCCGGAGTGCATGATAGGAGACTCAGTCGGCATTAAACTGGATACATCCTCGTTAGGTCGGATTGCCGCACAGACAGCAAAACAGATTATTATTCAAAAAGTGCGAAACGCAGAAAGCGATGTTATTTATAATGAGTATAAGAGTAAGAAGGGTGAAATAGTAACAGGCGTCATACAGCGGATAGAGAAGAACCATTACATTGTGAACCTCGGGCGAACAGAAGCACTGCTCCCTGTGAAAGAAATGGTGCCCGGTGAGACTTTTCGCCAGAGAGAGCGAGTAAAAGCATATATCCTTGATGTCGAAAAAAGTCAGAAAGGTTGTTCGATTCTTCTGTCGAGAACGTATCCCGGTTTTCTTATGAAACTTTTTGAGTTGGAAGTTCCTGAGATACAGGAGGGGATTATCAAGATTCTCGGTGCTGCCCGTGAGCCGGGAGAAAGAGCGAAGATATCGGTATACAGCGAAGACCGTGATATTGATCCCATTGGCGCATGTGTCGGTGTAAAAGGGTCCAGGGTCCAGGCCATTGTCCAGGAACTCCGTGGCGAGAAGATCGACATTATTCCCTTTAACAGGGACATCGCGAAGTTTGTCTGTAACACCCTTGCCCCGGCAAAAGTATCAAAGGTCTACATTAACGAAGAGGACCACTCAATGGAGGTTATCGTCAATGATGATCAGCTCTCCCTTGCAATCGGAAAGAAAGGCCAGAACGTTCGTCTCGCGTCGAAACTGACGGGCTGGAAAATAGATATCAGCAGCGAATCGGAAGTTGAGAAGACATCGAAGAAGATCATTGATGAGTTGGTGGAAAGTCTGAAGGTGAATGAAATCCTTGCACGGGTATTGCATGATGAATATTTACGGGATCCCCGTGATATTGCGAAGCTGACCGCTGATGAGCTGAACAAGATTACAAGTATTTCCGTTGAAGATTGCAAACACATTATCGATGAAGCGAAGTCTATCATTGATAAGCTCGACAATGGTGAGGAAAATATAGAGATTGGCGGAGGGACTGTGGAGGACGTAAAAACCGAAACAATATGAAAGAATACGTTTTTTGGAAGTTTCCTCATATTTCAGGGAGTAAGGAAGGTTTAAGCAATGACAAAGATAAAAATTACGGCTTTTACCGATAAAGCCAGTGACGATGAAATTCTCGCCAAGCTAAAAAAGATCGGCGTTAAAATAAAAGATAATACAAAAGAAGAAACAGGCCAGGAAGAAGTTCAAGGGCAGATTCCCGCTTCCGGCGAGACGCTTATTGAAAAAAGGGTAGCCTCAACAATTATCAGAAGAAGGGTACATACGCCCGTTGTCCTGGAAAAGGAAGAACCGAAAGAAGAAAAGAAAGATCTTTCGGAAGAGAAAAAAGATCTCAATGCCAAACCGGGAATGTTAAGGAAAAAGGCAGAAGAGAGAGAAGGGGTTGCAAAAGAGAAGGAATCCCTTAAAACCTCTGGCGAGAAAGTGCCGGAAGATATTGAGGTTAGGGAAACCCTTGAAGAAAAGGAAGAAGAAACCATCGAGGGTGATGTTGAGCATCTTGAAAAAGATAAGGAAAAGGAAATAACAAAAGTCCTTGAAGAAGTGTATAAACAAGATTTGGAAAAAGACTTCACTCTTGCAGGAGATGCAGGCGGTGAAGATCGGCAGAAAAAGAAAACAGACAAGCTCCTCAAGAAGATAGAGGAACAGGAGCTTGAGGAAACAAAGGTCAAAAAGAAGGGTATGCTCAAGCGAAAGGTTATCATTAAAGAAGAAGACCTTTATGCTGCCAGACGTCAGAGGCCCAGGGGAGGATCCTTTAGAAAAGACAGGAAAGGAAGAGGATCAGAAAGAAGGGCAGTAGAAGAAGAAGAAAAGAAAGAAACAAAGCCAGCCAGGAAAATTGTTAAAGTCAGCGACGATATACAAGTCGGTGAACTCGCAAAGAGAATGAACGTAAAAGCCAAGGATATTATTGCAAAACTATTCCCTCTGGGGATTATTACTACAGTAAACAAGAACATTGATTACGATACCGCTTATCTGGCCGCAACAGAGCTTGGATTTGAAGTAGAACGGATTGTTTCCATTGAAGATGATTTCCAGGCAAGGGAAGAGGAAGAGAAGGGCAGTGAAGAGAATCTGAAACCAAGACCTCCTGTTGTCACAATTATGGGACACGTAGACCACGGAAAGACCCTCCTTCTTGACACAATACGCAACACAAATGTAGCAGAGAAGGAAGCAGGCGGTATAACGCAGCATATTGGTGCCTACAAGGTAAATGTTAACAACAGAGAGATCGTCTTTGTTGATACGCCAGGTCACGAGGCTTTTACGGCAATGCGGGCACGGGGAGCACTGGTAACGGATATTGTTATCCTTGTTGTTGCCGCTGATGATGGTGTTATGCCGCAGACCATAGAGGCAATTAATCATGCAAAATCAGCCGAAGTACCTATTATTGTGGCTGTTAATAAAATTGATAAGCAGAACGCAAATATTGACAAGGTCATGAAGGAACTGGCAGAACAAAACCTCATGCCTGAAGAATGGGGTGGTACAACTCTCTTTGCGAAGATTTCTGCAAAAAAGAAAATCGGTATCGAAGAGCTTCTGGAGCTTATTATCCTCCAGGCAGATATGCTTGAACTGAAAGCCAACCCCGATAAGCTTGCAAAGGGTACGATCATTGAATCCGAGCTCGACAGGGGACATGGAGCTGTGGGGACCATTATTATCCAGGAAGGAACATTAAAGATTCAGGACCCCTTTATCGCCGGCATGACCTTTGGACGCGTTCGGGCAATGGTTGATGACAAGGGAAAAAGAATTACTCAGGCCCCTCCCGCTACACCTGTGCTTGTTGTCGGTTTTCAGGATGTACCCCATGGTGGTGACCGTTTTGTTGTCACAACGGAAGAACGTTATGCCAGAGAACTTTCCAAATTCAGACAGGAAAAACTGAGAGAAAAAGATACACAGCGGAATTCCAGAACGACTCTGGAAGACCTCTATTCTAAAATCAATGATTCGGAAAAGGTTATTTTGAACGTTATCCTCAAAGGTGATGTGCGGGGTACCATTGATGCCATTATGGAAGCTCTCAAGAAACTCTCCACGGATAAGGTTGAAGTGCAGATTATACATGGCGGCGTAGGGGCCATAACGGAAACGGATGTTAACCTTGCTATGGCAACAGGAGCCATTATCATTGGTTTTAACGTCAAACCGAACGTCAAGGCTCAGGCTCTTTCCGAACAGGAGAAGATCGAAATCAGGACCTACTCTATCATTTATGAAATGATTGACGAAGTCACAAAGGCCATGGAAGGCATGCTTGCGCCGAAAATAGTTGAAGTAAAGATCGGGAAGGCGGAAGTCAGAAAGGCCATTACCGTATCAAAAATAGGTACTGTTGCAGGATCATATATTACTGAGGGAAAAGTAACGAGGAGTGCCCTGACGAAGGTTGTGAGAAAGACGGAGGTGCTCTTTACCGGAAAGATTTCTTCCCTGAAACGGTTTAAAGATGACGCAAAAGAGGTACTGGCAGGGTATGAATGCGGGATATCAGTTGAGGGCTTTAATGATATACAGGAAGGGGATGTTCTTGAATTCTTTGTGGAAGAAAAGGAAAGGCAGACTCTTAATGGTTAATACATATGGTCGTTGGCGTATCACGGATGGAGATCTTCTTTCCTGAAGCTCACTCCCTAAAAGACAAGAGACAGATGATAAAGAAGATTGTTGAAAAAACGCGGGCGAAGTTTAATGTATCCATAGTGGAGATTGCAGACTCCAACCTCTGGCAGAGGGGATCTGTCGGTTTTGCCGTTATGGGAATAAAAAAGGACCATGTCTATGCTGCCATCGAAAAAATCCAGGTATATATAGAAGAGCTCTACTCCGGAGAAATAATCGACACATGGACAGAAGTGATTGTGATAGGAAATGAAGTATAGAAAACTCAGAGTTCAGGATTTATTCCGGGAAGAGATATCTCTCATTATCCAGAGGGAGATCCGAGATCCGGGAATGGGTTTTGTTACCATTCTGGATGTAAGGATGAGCGATGATTTGAAAGTTGCCAAGGTCCTCCTCTCAATATATGGCAGTGAGGAAGAGAAAAAGAGCACTCTGGAGGCGCTGAAGCGCTCTAAGGGTTATATCAAACTTCTCCTTGGACAGAGAGTGAAGATGAGGTCTATGCCGGAATTGAGATTTATCCTTGATGACACATTTGAAAAGGCAGCCAGGATTGAAGAAATTCTGAAGAAAGAGAACGATGTTCAGCAAGATTAGAAAAACAATAAATGACGGAAAAAAATTCTTAATTACGAGTCATATTGACCCTGACGGGGATGCGCTTGGTTCTGTATTCTCCCTTTTCTGGGCCATGAAATCACTGGGAAAAGATCCCCTTGTATATCTCAAGGACCAGGTGCCCTACCGGTATGATTTTTTACCCAGGCCCCCCGATATGGTCCATCAGTTGCCGCAGGACGTCTACGACGCTGTCTTTGTCCTCGATTGCGGAAGCCTTTTCAGAATAGGCGATGGATATGAGCAGGTGAAGAGCATGGGGACTATCGTTTGTATTGATCACCATGAGACCAATGAGGCCTTCGGCACAATCAATCTTGTGGAACGCAGCGCTTCTTCAACAGCGGAGATCCTCTATGGATTGTATAAATCAATGAAAATAGCGTTCACGGAGAACGTGGCCGTTAATATCTATACCGCAGTTTTTACCGACACGGGTTCCTTGCGTTATGACAATACCAGCCCGAAGGCATTTGCGATCTGCAAAGAGATGGTTGAGGCAGGTGTGAGACCATCCTATGTGGCGCAGATGGTCTATGAGACTCACCCTAAAGAACGCTACCTGCTTCTCGGGGAAGTGCTCGGTACATTGCAGACCTTTGACAACGGAAGGATTTCCATGGCCCATGTCACAGATGAAATGTTTCGCAGGACAGGCACGAACAGGGAGCACACTGATGGTTTTTCTGAGTACATCCGGGAGATACGGGGCGTCGAGGCCGCAGTCTTTATACGGCAGGTAAGTGAGAGGCGCTACAAAATAAGCATGCGCGCAAAAGGGAAGGTGGATGTTGCCCGGATATGCAGCACTTTTGGCGGCGGCGGGCACAAAAACGCCTCAGGCTGTACCATTGACGGGGACCTCAAGGAAGTGGAAGCACAGCTTAAAAAGGCATTCAGTTTCGCCTGAAGAAAATGACTTATAGTACGGAGGTTTCATAGTTGGCCTTAAACGGATTTTTAATTATTGATAAGAGAGTAGGTATGTCATCATACGATGTAATCAGAAAGCTTAAAAGGCTTCACGCCTTTAATAAGATCGGCTATATCGGCACCCTCGACAGAAACGCCACAGGCATCCTGCCTGTCGCACTCAATGAAGGTGTTAAAATCATCCCTTTTCTCGAAAATGTCCAGAAAGCCTATCGTGCGCGGTTTCTGCTCGGTGTTACTACCGATACCCTCGATATCGAAGGCAAGGTGCTGACCGAGACAATAGTTGAACCTTTTGACCAGGATATTATTGTGAATACGCTCAAGGATTATGTAGGAAAGATAACCCAGCGTGTACCTATCTACTCCTCAAAAAAGGTCAACAAAAAGCCCCTCTATAAATGGGCGCTGAAGGGAATACCCGTTGAGGCGCCGGAGAAAGAAGTAGAAATATTCGATATCAAGTTTCTTAATTATTCTCATCCCCATGTGGATATTGAAGTGACCTGTTCAAAGGGAACTTATATCAGGGCCCTCGCGAACGATTTCGGAAACAAACTTGGCTGTGGCGCGACCCTCTATTCGCTGAAGAGAACGAAGCATGGAGAATTTACCGAAGATATGGGTATTGATATTGATCTGTTTAATGTAGACGACGATTTAATTAACTATTTATTATCCTTGGAAAATGTTCTACAATCTATCCGAGGTGTTACTATAGAAACTGCTTTAGAAAAGTTTTTGAAACAAGGCATGCCTGTACCGATTACAGGCAATATAAAGGAATGGAAAGATGGCGAGGCGACGAGACTTCTCAACAAACAAGGTGTCCTTATCGGCATCGGTATTGCTGATACTGCCTCAAAGACAATAAAATTAAAAAGATTAATTAATAATTAAGGAGGATTACATGGCGCTTACCACGGAAAAGAAAAAGGGAATCATCGAGGATTTCAAAGTCCACGAAAATGATACCGGCTCTCCCGAGGTCCAGATTGCTCTCCTCACAGAAAGGATAACAACCCTGACGGAACACTTCAAAAAATTCGCGAAAGACCATAATTCGCGAAGGGGTTTGCTTGTCCTTGTCGGTAGCCGTAGAAGGCTGCTCAAATATCTGAGAGAGAAGAATGTTGACCGGTATAAGAGAGTTGTTGAGAAACTTGGTTTGAGAAAATAAAATAAAAAAGACAGGTAAAAAACATGAAAGAAAGTATTACCATTGATTTCGCGGGAAGACCGCTGACTATCACTACGGGTGATCTTGCAAAACAGGCAGACGGAAGTGTCCTCGTTCGATATGGCGACACCGTTGTTCTCGTAACAGCTGTTGCCGAAAAGGAAGAGTCGAAGAATGATTTTCTCCCTCTTACTGTAAATTATCAGGAAATGGCGTATGCTGCCGGAAAATTCCCGGGCGGCTTTTTTAAGAGGGAAGGGAGACCTTCCGGCTTGGAAGTGCTTATGTCCCGGCTGATAGACAGACCGCTTCGACCTTTGTTCCCTAAAGGTTTCAGAAACGAAGTGCAGGTTATCGCAACTGTCCTTTCCGCGGATCAGGAGAATGATCCGGGCATGGCCGGTATGGTTGGCGCTTCGGCAGCCATGATCCTTTCAGGGATACCCTTTGAAGGCCCCTTTGCAGGCGTCAAGGTAGGCAGAAAGGATGGGGCTTTTATTATAAACCCGGCCCCGGTCGATAGAGATGACAGCGACATAGACATTGTTGTTGTCGGCACGAAGGATGCTATTTTGATGGTCGAAGGCGAGGCCCACTTTGTAACCGGCAGCGATCTCATCGAAGCCATCCAGTTCGGTCACCAGAGCATTATACCGCTCATCGAGATGCAGGAAGCTTTGCATGCGAAAGCAGCGAAACCGAAATGGCAGGTCAAGCCCCCTGAAGACAATACAGAATTGAAAAAGGAAATCCGGGCAAAAATAGAAAAAGACCTTATAGAGAGCTTTGCCATACGGAACAAGCTTGAAAGGTATGCCAGGCAGGACCTTATCCTTAAAGGGTTGAAAGAAGCATACCCTGATACAGAGGAAAAGAAGATCAGCAAGCTTTTTGAGGAAATTACCAGTGATATTATGCGGGAAGACCTCCTGTCAACGGGTAAACGAATCGACGGCAGATCGTCCGACGAAATTAGACAGATCACCTGTGAGGTTGGTTTCCTTCCGAGAACTCATGGTTCAGGACTTTTTACGAGAGGCGAAACCCAGGCCCTGGCAGTGACGACCTTCGGTACTGCCGATGATGAGCAGAAAATAGAATCTCTCCATGATGGGGAAACTTACAAGTCTTTCATGCTCCATTATAATTTTACACCTTACTCTGTCGGTGAAGTCTCTTTCCTCCGGTCACCTTCGCGGCGCGAAATCGGCCATGGAAACCTTGCCGAACGCGCTCTTTCACCGGTCCTTCCCTCAAAGGAAGATTTCCCTTACACAATACGGCTCGTCTCGGAAATCCTTGAATCGAACGGTTCTTCCTCAATGGCGACGGTCTGCGGCGGATGTCTTTCCCTTATGGACGCCGGTGTGCCCATTACCGCACCTGTGGCGGGTATTGCCATGGGACTTGTTAAAGAAGGAGATAAGGAGATCATTCTTACCGATATCTTGGGTGACGAAGACCACCTCGGCGATATGGATTTCAAAATTGCCGGCACACGGGAAGCCATTACTGCGATCCAGATGGATATAAAAATAAAGGGGATTACAAGGGAGACCATGTCCAAGGCTGTTATTCAGGGACAACAAGGTATCGTAAAGATCCTCGATATCATGCAGGCAACAATAGAGGCACCGAGAGACCATCTGTCGCCTTATGCGCCCCGTATCTTTACGATGCAGATAAAGCCTGACAGAATAAGGGACGTCATCGGTCCCGGCGGCAAGATCATCAGGGGTATTATTGAAGAGACAGGCGTCAAGATCGATATTGATGATTCTGGCCTTGTCAGGATTGCTTCTATTGATGAAGATTCGGCAAATGCCGCCATTGATATGATTAAAATGCTTACCAAGGAAATAGCACGCGGCACTGTTTACACAGGGAAGGTAAAGAAGGTCCTCGACGCCGGTGTTGTTGTTGAACTGGGGCCTAATATAGACGGTTTTGTTCATGTAAGTCAGCTTGCTGATGGGTTTGTCAAGAAGGCCTCTGATATTGCAAAAGAAGGCGACATAATGACCGTAAAGGTTATTGATGTTGAGGACAATGGACGGATAAAACTTTCCAGAAAGGCTTGTCTGAGAGATCAGAAGGACCAGCAGGATCAGCAGGAGTAATGTATAAAAAAACTGTTCTTGATAATGGTATCACCGTTGTAACCGAGTCTATTTCGTACTTCTCAACGGTGTCTCTCGGTATCTGGTGGAAAGCGGGAAGCAGGTACGAAACGCAGGCCAATAGCGGTATTTCGCATTTTATTGAGCATGCGCTTTTCAAAGGGACTGCCACCCGCAGTGCTTACGAAATTGCCAGGGAGTTTGACGCAATCGGCGGTTCCATTAATGCCTTCACCGGAAAAGAATATACCTGCCTCTATGCGCGGGTACTCAAGAAGGATATGAATATCGCCCTTGATATACTATCCGATATGTATAAAAACCCCCTCTTTAAAAGTGATGACATTGAAAAGGAAAAATATGTTGTTGCCCAGGAAATCAAGATGGTGGAGGATACACCCGATGAATCTATCTATGATATGTTCAACGCCTCCTATTTTAAAGACCACCCCCTTGGTATGACCATCCTCGGTACCGAAGAAAATGTGCAGGGCTTCACTGCCGACCAGTTGCGGGGATACTTTAAGGAATATTATGCCCCCGAAACAGCCATTATTACCATAACAGGCAGGGTTGACCATGATGATTGCGTCAGAAGGATCGAGAAATTTTTCATGGGTGTTGTTAATGACGGTATAAAAAGAGAACTGTCTATACCTGTGCCGCACAAAGGGATCAATATTTACGAGAAGGAGCTTGAGCACATCTACCTCTGCATCGGTACCGGTGGTGTGAGCCAGGTTGATGGAAGACGATACCCCATGTATGTCCTCAATGCCCTTATGGGCGGGAGCATGAGTTCTTATCTTTTTCAGGAGATACGGGAGCAAAGGGGACTTGTCTATAATATCTATTCCTATGTAAGTTGCTACCATGACACGGGGACCTTCGGCATATCGACATCCACTTCACAGGAGTTTCTTGATGAAGTGCTGAGCCTCATCAAAACAGAAATCAGAAGGATCAGAAACGATGGCATTACTGATGCTGAACTGTCATTTTCAAAGGAACATATCAAAGGTAACCTCTTCATTTCCCTTGAGAGTTCCGAGACGAGGATGGGAAGGCTTGCAAAGAACGAGATCTATTTTGGCGATTATATCCCGCTCAAGGAAACACTCCGTGAGATAGACGGTATTCAGAAAAAGGATGTCAACGAAATTGCCCGGGAGATTTTTGAAAATCCCGAAGAAATATCCATAACAGTTCTTGGAAATGTTGACCATCAAAAGGTTGAAAAGGCATGGAAAGAATAGAAGTCTTTGTCGCAAAGAAAGAAGGGGTACAGCTTCCCTGCTATGCAACAGAGGCCTCATCCGGTGTCGATCTCTGTGCATTCATCGAAGGACCCCTGACTATTAAGCCCTTTGAGCGATTATTATTGCCGACAGGCATCTCCATTGGCATCCCTGAAGGGTATGAGGCGGAAGTGAGACCCAGAAGCGGTATCGCTATAAAACATGGCGTCACCATTCTTAATACCCCCGGCACTATCGATGCCGATTATCGGGGCGAGGTAAAGGTTATCCTTATCAATCTCGGAGCTGAGCCATTTGTTGTCAACAACGGTGATCGCATCGCCCAGATGGTTTTTAAAAAGGTTGCCCAGGTGGACTGGAAGATCGTCGAAACCCTGCCGGAAACCCTGCGCGGCGAAGGTGGTTTCGGCTCCACGGGCATCAACAACTCCTAATAGTAATTCGTCATTTGCCTTTCTTTATTGCACCTGCGCCCCTTAATTCCCTTGCACTCCTCTCTTCTTTTTGGTAGCTTTTGTTAATAAGGATTTATTATGGTTAAAAAAAAGACGTGATCGATTTCATACAAATTGACATGAAATGTAAAAATGTAAAGAATGTTCACCATTTATCATTTAATCATAAGAACATTATTTGAAAAGGAGAGAAAAATGAAGATGATACAAAAAAATGCATGCTGGCAAGGCGGACTTTTAGTCGCTTGCTTTATCTGTACAATGTTTCTATTTTGCTGCCCTGTGTCAGCACAGAACATTGTTGAAGAATGGAACACCGTGAAGGCTCCGCCTGCCCCGGAATTAAAACCTGTAACAATAGACCCGAAGGTGACAGCACTCCTGCTTCTTGATTTTAATAAGCAGACATGCAACGCGGACCGTCGCCCCCGTTGCATTGCTTCCATTCCGAAAGTTCACAAGTTGCTCACAGAGGCACGCGTAAAGGGTGTTTATGTGGTGTACAGTCTCTCTTCCGGTGCTATTGCTGCCGATATTGCAAGGGAGTTGATGCCCCTTGGAAATGAGCCTCTGGTGACATCGGGACCCGATAAATTTCTCGGAACAGATCTTGAAAAGATCCTTACGGAAAAAGGTATTAAAACCGTCATCGTAACGGGGACGGCAGCACATGGGGCAGTTCTGTATACCGCCAGCGCGGCGGCATTCAGGGGAATGCAGGTCATTGTGCCCGTGGATGGCATGTCTGCTGAAAGTACCTATGCTGAGCAGTATGTTGCATGGAATATGGTGAATGCCCCGCGTGTCTCGAATCAGTCGGTCTTGACAAAGATTGACATGATAAAATATTAGTGCCGGGTTAGGGAAAATTCTCGTTTAATGACCACCCTCAAAATAATCTGTTTGTACCCGAAAAGGAGCAGATTGTTAAAAGGACGTAGAGATGGACCATAGAGATGATTACAAATATTCTTCAGATCGCCACAGATCCGGTGAACCTGTCAACAGACAGGGGAAGGGGCCGAAGAAAATTACCGTTGCTGCCAAAGCAATCAGGGCTATAACCGCCATCGTTGTTTTCGGCGTTCCTCTGGCAGCCGGAGCTGCTACCCTGATAGGTTATGGAGTCTATAAAGCATATAAGAACATAACCGGACGCTCATAGCCGATATATGAAAGTATGGGGCATGTATTTATTTCATTGATTGGTGCCACCAGACCTTGATTTATCAATCTACCCATCCTCATCCTTCACAATGTCTATTAGCTCCGGCAGACTGCTGATGACAAAATCAGCCTTCTCCTGAAAACCATTTTTTCCGTAGCCATGAGTGACGGCAACAGTCCTCACATTAGACGCTTTGCCTGTCTGGATGTCAACTTCACTGTCTCCAACGATGATTGCTTCTTCCGGGGTAATATTGAATGCCGAAAGAACGTGAAGGACTGGTACAGGGGATGGCTTGCGCTCGGCTATGGTATCGACGCCGATGATCATGTCAAAATATGCATCAAGCGCGAATGTCTTCAGTGTTTTCCGTGAAATTTCCTCGGTTTTGTTTGTGACGATCGCCATTTTCAGGGCCTTGAGCGTTTCAAGCGTCTCTCTTGTGCCGGGGTAGGGCACCGTTTTAACCGTGGGATGGGATGTGTAATAATCCAGAAATCGCGCCACAAGGGCCTCTTTATCGGAAAGCAGATTATATTTTGCGAGCACGTCCTGGATCAACTTTGATGGTCCTTCTCCTATCAGCGGGGCAACTTCCGCAGGGGTAAGATCGTTCACGCCGCAGGGTTGAAAAGCGTAGTTAAGGGCATTTGTAATATCCTCTATGGAATTAATCAGAGTGCCGTCAAGATCGAAGATGATAAGTTTTATCGCCATTTCCTGAATGTAATACGAATCTCGTCTAATATCAACTCCTTCATGTTCGCATACCCGAAACCATGAAGATTTCAGAGGGTATTCGATATGTCCGGGGCCGATGTTTTTCCACTTGAAATCCGATGACGATTGCGGGAGAATGAATGCATGGATTTGAAAGCCTGTAGAAGCTACAGACCAGAAAAAATAGGTTCTGACAGACAAGCCTGACTCTATAGACATTGATCTATTGCATATGTGATATACAGCAGGGCATAAGGGATTAAATAAACAGGAGAGGTTATTGAATGGAAAATCCTCAAACCATTATGGCAGAAATAATGAATTTTATGAGAAGCCGCGTAGCCCTTACAGCAGCAGAACTCGATTTATTTACAAAAATCGATGAAAAACCCTTAACTGCAAGAGAGATCGCGGAGAGATACAGGTTCAATCTGAAAGGATTGACAAGGGTGCTTGATTGTCTCGTAACTTTTGGTTTTGTCAAAAAGGAAGATAACCATTATTCCAATACAGAGAAAGGCGCTTTTTTCTCATCCCGCCATCCCAAGACTATTCTTCCCATGGTGCTCCATTTTAACAAGCTCTGGGATACCTGGGGCAATCTCACGGAAATTGTTAAAGGAAAGGCAGACAGAAAATTTACGGTAATAAAGGGATCAGATAAAAAAAGCAGGGAAGCCTTTATTGGCGCCATGCATGTCATCGGCCGCACGCTTTCATCCGAAATTGCAGGTTCTTTGGATGTAAGCCGCTTTGAGCGGATGCTTGATATCGGAGGGGCATCAGGTACTTACACGATGGCATTTCTCAGTAGAAATCCGAAAATGGAAGCTGTTCTTTTTGATTTAAAAGAGATTATACCCTTGGCAAAGAAAAGACTTGAATCTGAGGGTTTTCTTCATCGCGTGACACTTGTCGCAGGTGATTTTTATATTGATAAACTTCCCGAAGGATGTGATCTTGCGCTTCTCTCTGCCATTATCCACCAGAACAGCGCTGAAGAGAACTTAGAACTGTATAAAAAGATATTTATTGTATTGAGACCTGGCGGAACATTACTTATCAGAGACCATATTATGGATGAATCAAGGACAAACCCTCCCTCCGGCGCACTTTTTGCTATAAATATGCTTGTGAATACACATGGTGGAGATACGTATACACTGGTTGAGGTTGAAGATACATTGAAAGAAGCCGGGTTTGTTAATATAAAACTGGTTCGGACCGGTGAAGCAATGGATTGCCTTGTAGAGGCAAAAAAACCAGTTTAGATGCTTGTGTACAATGGGTCGCCCCAAGCTGTCCGCGACAAGAAACGGTTTTTTTCCTATGGAACAGAATTGTCATGACTGCAAACTGGAATTACTTCAGGGTCATGGCCTTCTCGGGACAGATTTCCTGGCAACAAAAACAGGCAATGCATGTGTCCCCGTTTGCTTGAGGAAAATCTCCAACCATTGATATTGCCGATACAGGACACTGATCAATACAGGTGCCGCATGCTGTACATAATTGGTGGTCAACCTGTGGCCGCGAGATCGCACGATTGTGGAGCAGGTTCTGCATGGCCTCGTTATTGAGGAGCACCTCGCCGCTCAGAGGAGGAAGTTTGAAGTCGGAGAGTCTCTTCAATTCTCCGATGACCTCGATAGTTTTTAGATCATAGTCGCCGAGGCCTATTTCTTTTGCCTTTTTCAGAAACCTGAGCCGGCCAGGTTCCAATCCCATCATTGTTGCAACAATACTATCAAGTGCGACAGCATTGTCGGAAGCCAGAATAAGTCCGATGTCTCTCAGGTCGGGTGAGGCAGGACCATTGCCCTCCATGCCGACAACAGCATCCATGATGAAAAGATCGGGCGGACGGAGGCGGAAGACATCGACAATTACGTCATGGAAGCGTTCGGCGCATCCCGCAGCCTTGTGCAGTCCGGCCTTCTGAGCGCCTGGCAGGAAACCGTAGCTGTTTTTAATCGCTCCAGTCATGACAGTCAAACCGTGGGTCTTAAATTTCGGCAGGCTGATGATGATATCGGCATCACGTACGATGCGGGACAGACTCACCTTGGACATAAAATCGGGATTGAAATCGATCTCCTGTGAGTCGTTGCCGATGTTCTCGTAATAGCCCTTTGCGGCGTCCATGAGACCCGTTTCTCTGAAACTTCTCTCGTTTTCTCCGTAAGCTAATACGCCCGGATTATCGCCAACGACAATGGAAGCTGGCATCATGGACTCCACCTTTTCCACGACGGCGCGAAGCACCGCAGGATGTGTGATGATCCCTTCACGCGGGTCAGAAGGCCGAAGCAGATTGGGTTTTATGAAGACCTTTTTCCCTTGCAGCTCCATGGGAAAAAGCCGGAATGCCCGATCCACGGCCTCAGTTACGTTCTCATATGTAGCAGGATAGATCATTACCTTTGACATGGTTTGTTCACCTCTGTTAGATACCCCGCGGGTAGTCTTATGATATTTTAGTACCATTCACATTAATACGCAAATGGACGCAGGCGTGAGCGAAACCATCTGCACCGCCATGCTTGCGCATTGTTAGGAACTGAGCATCCCGGATGTTACATAGGAGTATTCAATTGGCTTGCACTTTGCAGAAAGTACATGAGGGCGTCATATGTCGTCACGCAGCAAGTTAACTTAGTTAACTACGCGAAACTGCCTTGGGTAT
This sequence comes from Syntrophus sp. (in: bacteria), assembly GCA_013824645.1. GTDB lineage: Bacteria > Desulfobacterota > Syntrophorhabdia > Syntrophorhabdales > Syntrophorhabdaceae > PNOF01. The sequence continues at coordinate 21,853 of PNOF01000038.1, forward strand.
GATCCATACCTGAGAGAATTGCCTTGACAAGCAGAGGGTTATGCCATTAAATAGGTCCTGCTACCATGAATATATCAGATTATCTGGAGAAGAAATTCCGGCGTTTCACCATACCGAATATCACCCTCTACCTCATCATCGGTCAGGCGGTGTTGTTCGTCCTCGACCTGTCCGGTAAGTTTGACCTCGCATCTGTAGTACTTATTCCTGTATTGGTCCGTGGGGGTGAGTGGTGGCGGCTTATCTCCTTTATCTTCATCCCGCCTGCTACCCATCCGCTCTTCATGATTTTCGCATGGTATCTCTTCTACCTCATGGGGAACGCTCTCGAAGAGCATTGGGGAGCCTTCCGGTTCAATCTCTTTCTTTTGGTTGGTTATATCGTCACTGTTGCTGTGTCATTTCTGTTTCCCCTATACCCGGCCACAAATATTTTTATCGCTGGTTCTGTTTTTCTTGCCTTTGCCTTCCTGTATCCGGATTTTGAGATTCTCATCTTTTTTATACTCCCGGTAAAGATGAAATGGCTGGCCCTTCTCACCGGGATCGGCTACGCTTATCAGGTCATAGTCGGCCCATGGCCGACACGTCTGGTCGTTCTTGCATCCATTGCGAATTTTCTTCTGTTCTTTGGCAAGGACATCCTGTGGAGGATGAAAGCTGGTAACCGCCAGATGATCAGGAAGGCAAAAACAATCTCAACGAAGAAAGACCCCTTTCATCGCTGCACAATCTGTGGCATCACCGACCTGTCTCATCCGTACATGGAATTCCGATACTGCCGGGAGTGCGGTGGCCTTGGATACTGCGCTGAACATATCACGAAGCACGAGCATGTGAAAAAAACCTGAAGAACCAATTGCATATAACGCATGGTAGTGCATGGCTTATTCCATTTCTAAATCAACCCTGCTCTTCGGAGGTTACCATTTTCTTCGCTCCCACTCGTCTGCCTTACCCTGCACACGATTCACCTTTGCTCAGTTCTCGAACTCGCTTGTCGCTCAA
>PNOF01000039.1 GCA_013824645.1 Syntrophus sp. (in: bacteria)
ACCCAAGGCATCCTTCGATGTCCGCTCAAAAAAATGGTGACCCCCTCATAATAGTGGTACAGTTTATTTAGAAATGGAATTACATCACCTGGGTTATGAGAAACCGATTGGGCAGCCTATGGGGACGGTCCCTCCCGTCCAGCCATGATATCCTTCGCTACTGTAAAAAATACTGCTATATAATTATTTGATAGCAAACAAGTGAACAATATCACCATGTTATGGGTAACTGAAAAGTGTATAGAATCTTATCAGTGAGCCAAAGCCCTGCCTATCCTTGATCTACGTGCTTAAGTGATAGGTTTCTTTATAGCCGCCTATCTGAACCAGATACCCCTCAATTCCTTATCTCATTGAAATTACAAGGAAGTTGGTGAGTGGCATCCTTATTGCATTTACCTTGTGATATGAATCACATTAATCACAACAAAAAAACTAATGAAAGGAGTACAATCATGAATGCAATCGCAATGGAAAAAAAGGTGTTACTAATCGACGATGAAGCATCTTTGAGAAGAAGCGTTTCGGTAGGCCTTATGCAGCAGGGTTATCAGACAGAACCTTGCGAGAACGGTATGAAGGCACTCCAGACCCTGGAAATGTTCAAGAGAAAAAATATACCTCTGGACTATGCAATTGTGGACATAAAACTGCCCGATATCGATGGTCTGAAGCTCCTGAAGGTGATCAAGTTCAATTATCCGAATCTTCCGGTTATTATGATTACCGGGTACGGCAGCGAGGCAATGCATGAGGAAGCCACGACCCAGCATGCAGATGCCTACCTGGAAAAACCGTTTAGCATGGATGACCTCACGAAGGTCCTCTCCGGGATCAATGTTGCGGCTGTGGAAAGTGCCGCCCCTGAGAGCACACCAACCGAATCCGCCTCGCCGGCTCTTTCTGTAAGTGCCTACGCCCTTCTGTCTCTCGACAGTTCCGCCAACCTACTCAAGGTGTACAGGAAGCTTTATTATCTGGAAAATGTTCTGTACTGTGATGCCATCAGGGGTGATTATGCCATCGTTCTGCTCCTCCAGGCCCCCACCTTTGATAAGATCCAGGATGTACTGGAAAAAGAAGTAAAGAGTATTGAAGGCGTGACAGATGTGACGCTTCTCACTGTGGACTCACCGGTCTTTGGAGAAAACGTCGTCAACATTATGAGTTCTGTGGACAAGGCCCTTGGCAATGACAAAGAGGAAGGCGAAGTCTATACGAGCCAGCCCGTAAGAATCAGGGCATCTTCCTACGTGATGCTTGAGATTGAGAAGGAAAAACTTGAAGCCATCTACCCGGTCCTCCACTTCAATGACCAGGTCGTATATTGTGACTATGTGAGAGGCAAATATGATATCGTACTCCTCATGAAGGGTACAAGCTTTAGTGAAATAGACAACACCATAAAGAATAAGTTTAAACCCCTTGACGGCGTTCTCAGAATCAAGGAATGGCCGATCATCACTATGTTTGAGTAAAACCGTGCAGTCTATGCATGGTCAACGACATCGATAATGAGGGAGAATAGACATGCTACAGAAGGAAGAGATTAGAAAAGAAAATACGGGAAGCCAGTTTTACGACTTCAAGACAGAATTGTGGAAGTACCAGGGCGAAAAGGGAGCGCTTATCCCGCTCCTTCAGTCCGCCCAGGAGGCATACGGTTATATACCGGAGTCGGCCATCGACCATATCAGCGAGGTGGTGGAGATTCCGGGGGCCGAGATCTATGGAGTTATCACCTTTTACTCCCAGTTCCGCCTGAAACCTATGGGTAAGAACATCATCAAGATCTGTGACGGGACTGCCTGTCACGTGAATGCCTCTACCGGCATCCTGAGGGCCCTGGTAGATGAGCTTCAGATCGGAAATGATGAGACCACTGAAGATGGTCTTTTCACCCTGCAGAAAGTTGCCTGTCTTGGGTGCTGTTCCCTTTCCCCGGTTATGATGATAAATGACGATACCTTTGGGCGGCTTACGCCCAAGAAGGTTAAGGAACTGCTCAAGGAGTTCAGAACGAAGGAAAATGCATAATTGTGAGAGGGCATGACGTGAGCCCCAATGAATGCGCAAAATACATGAAGGTGAAAAATAAAACTTGAATGTGCCAACCCCTTAGCTCGTTCACGAGCGAGAGGGGGAGGCTCCATGGGCTGATGCCTGTGGAGGGGGCGACGTGAGCCCCTTTAAATAAGGAGAGTGAGGATGAAAACAATTAAAGTCGGGCTTGGGACCTGTGGAGTATCCGCCGGCGGCGAAAAGACCTACGAAGCCATAAAGCATGAGATTGAGAAAGAGAATATCCAGGTGATATTAAAGGAGACCGGATGCAACGGCATGTGCTACCGTGAACCCTTGGTGGAAGTGATCGATGAGGAGAACCATTCGTTCCTGTACGGAGATGTTACCCCTGAAAAGGCAACGAGGATCATGATTGACCATGTTATGAAGAACATGCCCGTAAAGGAGTGGATTGTTCAGAACTCCGGTCCAACTGAGGACGATGCCTTTTTCCAGAAACAGCGGCGCATTGTATTGAGAAACTGTGGCATTATTGACCCTAATTCCATTGACGAATATATTGCTGTCGGAGGTTATGAAGCTATCCGGACGGTGATAAAGAAAAATACCCCTGAGCAGGTCATCGATATCATGACCAAATCGGGCCTGAGAGGCCGGGGCGGGGGAGGATTCCTTACAGGCGTGAAGTGGAAATTCTGCCGCCAGGCAGAAGGAACGTTGAAATACATTATCTGCAATGCTGACGAGGGAGACCCTGGTGCGTTCATGGATCGGTCCACCCTGGAGAGCGACCCCCACTCTGTGCTTGAGGGCATGATGATCGGCGCCTATGCCATAGGCGCTGAGGAAGGATACATATATTGTCGTGCAGAATATCCGAAGGCGGTTGCACGATTGAAACACTCAATTAGAGAGGCTTTGGCAAAGGGGTTCCTGGGGAAGAATATCTTCGGCTCCAATGTCAATTTTTCCATAAAGATCAAAGAAGGTGCAGGCGCTTTCGTGTGTGGAGAGGAAACGGCGCTCATTGCATCCATTGAAGGCAAGCGGGGCATGCCCCGGTTCAGACCTCCTTTCCCTGCCAACAAGGGATTATGGGATAAGCCCACCAATATCAACAACGTGGAAACCTTTGCCAATATACCCTGGATCATTATGAACGGGGCTGAGGCATTTGCAGCAATGGGCACGGAGAACAGCAAAGGGACCAAAGTTTTCGCTCTGGCCGGAAAGATTGCCCGTGGCGGTCTTGCTGAAGTCCCTATGGGCATTACCATAAATGAAATTGTCTATGACATAGGGGGCGGCATCAAGGGAGGAAAGAAGTTTAAGGCCGTACAGATGGGCGGACCATCGGGCGGATGTATTCCTGCCTCCATGGGTGACCTCCAGATCGACTACCAGCAGATCAACAAGACGGGCGCCATTATGGGTTCCGGCGGTATGGTGGTCTTGGATGAGACTACCTGTATGGTGGAAATGGCCAAGTTTTTCCTTTCCTTTACCCAGGAAGAATCATGCGGCAAATGCACCTTCTGCAGGATAGGCACCAAGCGGATGCTCGAGATCCTCGAGAGGATCACCGACGGAAACGGCCGTGAAGGCGACGTGGAACTCCTCCAACATCTCGCGTACCAGATACGGAATAATACTATTTGCGGGCTTGGGCAGACAGCCCCGAACCCCGTGCTCACTACCCTTAAATACTTCCCTGAGGAGTATGAGGCCCATATCAGGGACAAGAAATGTCCTGCCCACAGTTGTGCGCCTCTGCTTACTTTTTCTATACAGGCCGATGCGTGCAAGGGGTGTACTCTTTGCGCCAAGGCGTGTCCGGTGGAAGCAATAAGCGGCGAGAAGAAGAAGGTTCATGAGATTAACGTGGCGACCTGTATAAAGTGCGGCAAGTGCTTCGAGACCTGCAAGTTCAACGCAGTGCTAAAAAACTAAATGGAGAATCGTATGGCTGATACAGTGAAACTGACAATAAATGGAAAAGCGTATACGGCGAATCCCGGGCAGATGATTCTTGAAGTAGTCCGGGCCAACAATATTGACGATATTCCGACCCTTTGCTATGATCCCCGTCTCCCGCCTTATGGCTCGTGCTATCTGTGCGTGGTTGAACAGGAAGGGCTCGAGAAACTGATTCCGTCCTGTTCGAGCCCTGTGGCCGATGGGATGGTAATCCATACAAACAATGACAGGATCAGGGAATCGCGCAAAACAGCCCTTGAACTCCTCCTTTCAAACCATTACGCCGACTGTCTCGGGCCTTGTACCCAGACATGCCCGGCCGGGGTTGACGTACAGGGCTATATCGCTCTTGTGGCCATGGGAAGGAACAGAGAGGCGGTGAAGCTCATAAAAGAGAAGAACCCCTTGCCTCTGGTCTGCGGCAGGGTCTGCGTGAGGGAGTGCGAGACTGCCTGCCGGAGGAATTCCGTTGATGACCGGGTGGGCATCGATTATCTGAAGCGTTATGCCACCGATATCGACATTGAAGACCCCTGGATGCCCGAGGTTGCCCCTTTGAACGGAAAGAAGGCAGCAGTGGTGGGCGGCGGTCCCGCCGGTCTTACCTGTGCCTATTTTCTCGCGATCAAGGGTTATAAAGTTACCCTTTTTGAGAAATCATCTCATCTGGGCGGCATGCTTCGTTATGGTATACCGGAATACCGCCTGCCCAAGGTGCTCCTTGACCGGGAGATCCAGTGCATACTCGACCTCGGTGTTGAGGTAAAGAAGAATACAGTATTGGGAGAGGATTTCACCATAAAATCTCTCAAGAATGATGGGTTTGATACGATTTTCCTTTCCATCGGGGCCCAGAAGGCCAAGACCATGGGAATTGCGGGCGAAGAAACGACGCCGGGTGTCATTGGTGGCGCTGACTATTTGAGGGCCATGCAGGATGAGAACCCTCCCAAGGTATACGGGAGAGTAGTTGTAGTTGGCGGCGGCAATACTGCCATCGATGCGGCGCGGACGGCCCTGAGGACCGGCGCTGATAAAGTGACGCTTCTCTATAGGCGGACCAAGAAAGAAATGCCCGCCCACGAGATGGAGATAGATGCTGCTCTTGAAGAGGGAGTGGAACTTGTATCCCTGTCTGCTCCCGAAGGAATTATAACAAAGGAAGGAGGCCGGCTGAGAGCCCTCACCTGTATCCGCATGGAGCTTGGTGAACCGGACGCAAGCGGCCGGAGAAGCCCTGTGCCTCAAAAAGGTTCTGAATATGAGATCCCCTGTGACTTCGCGATTTCTGCTATCGGTCAGGATATAGATCTCGGGCAGATTAATGCCGACGGACAGCTCAAGACAACACGTTGGAACGGTACAGTGGTGAAAGAGGGTACTTTTGAAACCTCCATACCGGGCGTTTTTGCAGGTGGTGATTCAATGACAGGTCCGGCAGTGGCTATTGATGCCATCGCTCACGGACGGTTCGCTGCCCTCTGTATGGATCAGTATATGCAGACCGGGAAGATGATTCCCGCGAACAGAGGTTTTGTGAGTAAGAAAGATAGCTTTGGCAGTATTCCTGAGATTGAATTTGCCCAGTACAAAAAACTGGAAAAAGAGAAGATGGGCGAACTGCCGGTTGCCAAGAGAATAAAAAACCAGGTCGAGGTGGAAACCGGGTTTACGCAGCTTCAGGCCGAAAATGAGGCAGCACGCTGTCTCGAATGCGGTTGCTCGGACTATTTCGATTGCGACCTGAGGAAGCATGCGTCGGATTTCGGTGTTGATCTGAGCCACTTCCTGGGCGATGTGAGACGGTTTAAGGTAGACGCGGCCCATCCCTTTATAAACCTTGATCCGAACAAATGTATCTCCTGCGGCCGGTGTGTGCGCACCTGTTCCGAGATCCTCAAGATCTCGGCCCTGGGCTTTGTGAACAGGGGCTTTAACTCAGTGGTAAAACCTTCCATGGAAAAGAAGCTGCTCCAGACCAACTGTATTTCCTGCGGGAACTGTGTTGCTGCCTGCCCGACGGGCGCCATCACTGAGAAACTGCCCTTCTCTAAACCTGGCCCATGGGATTCACAGAAGGTTTCTTCTATCTGTTCCTTCTGTTCTGTGGGATGTAACCTGAGCTACAAGGTTTTTCACGACCACAGCTTTACTGTGGAGAATGTAAACGAAAATTCCCACAACAAAGGGTTCCTCTGTGCAAAGGGGCGGTTCGGCTACCGGTATATGCTTGAGAAAGACCGGCTTATGAAACCCATGATTAAGAAGAGGGGCAGGCACAATGAGGCATCATGGGAAGAAGCATTTGATTATGCCGCAGAGAGACTAAACAGCATCATCAAGACCCACGGTCCCGACTCGGTGGCTGTCTTCGGGTCACCCCGGATGACGAATGAGGAGCTTTACCTGCTCCAGAAGTTTGCCAGGACGGGACTAAAAACCAATAACATTGGAAGTTTCAGTAATCTCATCAACGGGGCGGAACAGGACTGCCTTGACGATATGTTCGGTATTACCACATCCACGGCTACCATGGATGATCTCGCCGCTGCCGACGTGATCCTGATCATAAATGCGGACCTCTCTGAAGACAACCTTATCGCGGAACTGAAGATAAAGGCCGCACAGAAGAACGGCGCCCGTCTCATCGTTATGAACTCTGCCGAGATGGAGCTTAACAAATTTGCAGATTTGTGGATAGATTCGAAGCGCGGCACGAACACGGGACTCATCAATCTCCTTTCCAAAGTGGTCCTGGATAAGGGGCTCGCTGATAAGGGGTTTATCGACAAGAGAACGGAAGGATATGAAGAGTTCAAGGCCTCTGTTTCGGGTCTTGACATGAATGCTATCTCGGAAGTCACCGGGGTGAATAAAAGCAAACTCCAGCAGTTTTGTGATCTGGTTGTAAAGCCGCAACTGAACCTCGTCGTAGTTTATAGCATCGATTCTCTGTGGGAAAAGTCAAAGGACGACCTGAAAGCGATTGGTAACCTGATGATGTTGACGGGTCGGGTTGGAAAGGCGGGGAATGGTATTGTAGTGCTCAGGGATTTCGCGAACTCCCAGGGTCTCCTCGACATGGGCGTGGACCCCGGTTATCTTCCAGGGTACATGAGCTACCGTGACAAAGAACAGATTGCCCGCCTCGGCAAGAAATGGGGCGCCGACCTTACAGCTATCTTCAAACCCGTGGATCTCAAGGATGCCATGGAGAAGGAGAAGATCAAGGCTGTCATAGTCTTCGGCGAGGACCCCCTTTATGCCACATCGAACTTCAAGCTAACGGGAGGGATGGAATTTCTCCTTGTTGTTGACTCTTTAATGACTACCACAGCTATGGAGGCGGATGTGGTTCTTCCGGCGTCTGTGCCGGTTGAGACAGAGGGCTCTTACACCGCCTGTGACCGGAGGGTCCAGAGGATGGCCAGAGTTTTTGAGTCCCTTACAGGTATGGAAAACTGGCAGATTATCAAGAAGCTTGCCGAAAAACTGGGTACCAAGATGAGTTTCACGGCGGTGAACAGTATCACCAAAGAGATTGAGAAGATAGTTCCCTTCTACAAGGGCGTTGTCCCTGGTTCCTTCTGGGGCAAGGGATTTCTCGGAGAGGTTTTCATGACCCCGAGCGGAAAAGGGCGATTCAGCACGGTCTCCACAGATACGTCACCGTGTAACATGGAGAAAAAACCCTTCCTGTCCAGTGAAAACTATTTCAATGTAAAGATCAGAGGAAAGCTGACTGAATAGAAGTGGATGAAGTTTAAAGAGGGACAGGCGGACTCATGGGAAGATTGCCTGTCCCTCTTTATTATTTATATGGTATAGTAAAAAGCTACAATGTTCATAGCCAAGGGAGGGCAAAGGGATGGGACAGACCCGGGATGAACGGAGCATTGAAAAGGACCTGAAGAAACGGCTCCAAGAGCTGGATTGTCTCTATAGAATAGGGATTGAGATAGATTCGGACAATGATCTGGTGGAGGTTTTGAGAAACGTCACCACGCATCTTGCCGCATGTCTCAAGGTTCCGGAAAGCGCAGCATCATCCATATGGCTCGACGGGGTTGAATATTCCTCCAGGCCGCCAGACCATGCACATATAGTTGAGTCCTTCGGTTCCGACATTGTGGTAGAAGGTCAAAAGCGTGGCGTTGTTGAGGTTTGCTACGAGAAGAAAGAACAGTTTCTTGAAGAAGAAAAGAGACTGATAACCGAGATTGGACGCAGACTATCAAGGGCCATAGAGAGGCGGGAACTCCATTCAAAGGTCCATTATAGTCTTCGTCACCTTGAGGAATTTATAGATGAGAAGACCAAGGAACTCGAAAAGTCCAAGAACCGTTACAAGAACTTCTTCACAGATGCGCCTATGCCCATGCTCATCTCCCGTCCTAACGGGGATATAACCAAAGCAAATCGGGCGTTCTACAGGCTTTTCGACTATCCCGAGGACGGGTCCGTGCAGCTCAGCTTTGTGCGGGACAAGCTCTACGAAAAGCCTGAGGTCCGCACGGTGATTTTCGATACTCTGCACAAGGAGGGAAAGCTTGAATATTTCGAAGTGACCCTTTTGGACAGGAACGGCAACCCGATCCCCGTCATTGCATCGTATATCTGGATCGATGTTGATGGAGAGTTGTGCGTCGAATCTGTGTATAAGGATTTGCGCATCAGGAAACAGCTTGAAAAGAAGCTCATAGAACAGAACGAAAACCTCGAGAGAAACGTCCGGGAACGGACAGTGGACCTGGAGAAGCAAAAGGACCTTCTTCTTAAAAAGAACCAGGAACTGATGACACTGACAGAGAAGCTGCGGGAGAGCAAAACCAGGCTCCAAATCCTTTTCGAGACTATCACCGACACGGTAACGGTAATCGACAAGGATAATAACATCCTTATGTCCAACCAAAAGGCCATCGGAAACAAGGGAAAATGCTATAAAAAGGTTTTTGGTCAGGAACACCCCTGCGAAGACTGCCTGGTCAAGCGAGTGCTTGAAGAAAAAACCTCCGTTACTTTAGAAAAGATAATCGATGGTGAATACTATCTTCTTCGGGACTACCCCATCTTTAATTCCAGCGGCGAGGTGACAGGGGCCCTCGAGATCTCACGAATCATCTCAAAAGAGAAAGACATGGAGAGACAACTCCTTCAGGCAGACAAGCTTGCTTCCCTGGGGCAACTGGTATCGGGTGTGGCCCACGAGATTAATAACCCCAATACCTTTATCCGGGGAAACCTGTATATCATGCAGGAAGCCATGAATGATATCTTCCCTTTTCTTGACCAGGTTTATCAATCCAATCCCGACCTGAAGATCGCCCGCCTCAACTATGATATATTCAGGCAGAACGTCCCGATCCTCATTGATGATATGGCCCAGGGGGCAAACCGCATCAAAGGCATCGTCGATGGGTTGCGAAAATTTGCGAAGCGTGATGAGGGGCTCCTCAATGAGAGTGTCGACCTCAACGCCATCACGGAAAGCTGCCTGCGTCTGGTAGATAACCAGATACGGAGGAACGCAGATGTGAAGGTGGACCTCAATCCGAAGGTCCCAGCCATAACGGGGAACATCCAGAAGCTGCAGCAGGTAATTGTAAACATTCTGATCAATGCCTCTCAGGCCATCGAGAAATCAAAAGGAACTATCCATGTTACCTCGGAGTTTAATGACAGGGAGGTTATTCTTCGGGTGCGGGACGACGGCAAGGGCATGGACGAGAAGACATTGAGACAGACCTTTGATCCTTTCTTTACCACCAAAAGACACCAGGGTGGAACGGGCCTTGGCCTTTCCATAGCTTACGGCATCATCAAAGAGCACAAGGGGAGAATAGACGTGGAGAGTAAGGTTGGAGTAGGCACTTCCTTCTGCATCTGCCTTCCCAAAAATCCTACGGAGGCTTGATGAACAAGATTCTGGTTATCGACGACGATCAGGCGGTGCTCAATTACCTGAACATATTCCTGCTTCAGGCCGGCACCTTTGACGTGACAACCTTGAGCAATAGCACCAAAGCCTTCGATGTACTCAAGAGTAACCACTATGACCTCCTTCTTCTCGACATGGACATGCCCGAGGTAACGGGTCTCGACATCCTCAAGAAGATTCAGGAGAACAGTATAGATGTGGTGACGGTGGTCCTGACGGGTGTTGAGGACATTGCGCTCGCAGTGTCTGCCATGAAATTCGGCGCCATTGAGTACCTCATTAAGCCCGTTGACAATGAGCGTCTTCTGAACCTCATCAATACAGCACTGGAGAGTCGGAATAACCAGCAAATGATCGACCGGGAGGTCCCTGTCTCGCCGGGTCTGAAATTCGGGGACGCCTTTAAGGATATTGTCACCCAGCATGAGAAGATGAATGCCATCTTCTCTAATGTTGAAAAGATGGCCCAGACGGACAGCAGCATCCTTATCTGGGGCGAGAGTGGCACGGGCAAAGAATTGATCGCCAGGGCCATCCACAAGATCAGTAAGCGCAACAAGGAAAGCTTCGTGGCCGTAAACGCCGGCGCCTTTGCCAACGAACTCTTCTCATCTGAGTTCTTCGGCCATAACCAGGGGGCCTTTACGGGCGCTACGACCCTCAAACGGGGGCTGATCGAAGAGGCTGACAAAGGAACGCTCTTCCTGGACGAGATCGGTGAGCTTGCGCTCCCGATCCAGATCAAGCTCCTCAGAGTGCTACAGGAAGGAGAGTTCTTCCGCCTGGGTTCTACCAAGCACCAGAAAGTTGATGCGAGAATACTTGCTGCCACCAACAAGAACCTCCACGAGGAGATTAAAAAAGGAAACTTCAGGAAAGATCTTTTCTACCGTCTGAACATGAACTCCATCTACCTGCCGCCCTTGCGGGAGAGGAAAGGAGACATCCCTCTTCTCGCCTATCACTTTCTGAAGAAATTCTGTGTGGTCAATGATAAAAAAATAGACAGGATATCCGATGCTGCAATGAAACCCCTGACTCACCACGATTATCCCGGTAATATCCGGGAACTCATGAATGTCATAAACAGCGCTGTGATTATCGAGTCCACAAATGAGATCAGAAAGAAATCTCTTCCCAACTATTTTTTGGAAAGTGCTACGAGCCTCGATGAAGGTTTTGCCGATTTACCACTCAAATCCATGTCTGATGTGGAAAAGGACCACATCAAAAAAATACTTGGCTATACCGATGGAAACAAGAGCAAGGCCGCCCAGGTCCTTGGTATCTCAAGGATAACCCTCCTGTCGAAAGTGAAAAAATACAAACTGGAATAAGTCTTTCGTACCAAGTTGCATCCAATGTTTGCACATCAAGAATACCATTTCTTTCGCTCCCACTCCGGCACCTTACCCTGCATACGATTCGCCTACACTCAATTTCCGAACTCGCTCTGCCGCTCAAACAGCGGAAATTGGCCAAAGACGCGGCCTGGCCGCTGGCACATTGCAGCTTATCGGCAGGGTCCCAAGGTGTCCTCGATGTCCGCTCCAAGAAACGGCATTCTCGATGTGATTGTAGCTATCTGATTGCAACTTGGTATAAGAATCGGGCCGAGGGCAGGGCAAGGGTGATTCAAAGATCCGGAATATTTTTCCGCCAGGGGAAATATTTTCCTCATCGTTGCCAGCTATCATACCAGCTATGGTTTACAATAACAATTTGATATAATTGGATATAATGCTGCATTGCGGTCTATGGCACGCCTGTTGCTTTATAGAGATCATGTTCTATTGCTGAGTAGGGGCGAGCGAGGAACAAGCTCACATAAAACAAGGAGGTTAACGTGATCAGCGGTGTAAGCGGGACATCAAGTCTCAGTTATCTGTGGCAATTGAAACAGGCATCGAAGAATACCGGCACGTCCGCGGACAGCTTATTCAGTTCGTTGGACACTAATGGGGATAGCTCTATAAGCAAAAGTGAGCTGTCTTCGGCACTAAGCAATTCATTATTGGCAAGCTCGGTCCTGGGTTCGGGCAGTGACAGCACGTCGTCTCTTGTGAGCCTTTTGGAGAAACAACTGGCTGAAGGGACTACCAGTCCCACGGGGTCGAACAGTACCGATTCTACTGGTCGCCTGTCAGCAGAAGAGATGTTTAAAAAAACCGATGTCAATGGAGATGGCAGTTTAGACAAGACGGAGTTTGAAAATGGCAGACCTTCCCATATGACATTGGCCCAGGCTGATGAGCTTTACTCCAAACTGGATACAAATAAGGATGGTTCAATCAGCGAATCGGAGTTTATTACGAAGGGTCCTGGCGGCCATAATGGTCCGCCACCGCCCGACTCAATGGGTGGCACGAGCGGAAATACGAACACTTCAAGCTCGGATGCTTTATCAACAATGTCCCTCTTGATGCAGGCTATCGGGAAATATGCCAAAGCGGCGGTAGTAACGGCCGGTTCCGCGGCTCTGGTGGCATAGACATGAAGAAAAGATGGGAAGAGGGGAACTCAATGGCTGCCCGAAGCAGGGCGGACATTTCTCCTCTGAAAGAAAGAACCTGACATGATATCTACACTTGAGGTGGAACGGCTCGCCCTTGTAATGCTGCGATAATAAGCGTTTGCGGCAACGATCCAAGTTTCAAACGGGATGGCGGATTTAAGACGTCATCCCTTTTTTCTGTTTTTCCCACCGCTCAATACCCACACTTTCCTTTGTTCATCCTAAGAGACCTGGAGGGATACAGACAAATTGAACAGTGGCGGGTAACTTTGACAAAAGGGATTGCTGTCCCATACCGGAAAAAGGTTTGCATTATGAAGGAATTTGCATATAATGAAGAAGCTCATGGACATTTCCAAGTTGTAATGACTTCTTCAAGAATATTATGAAATTCTTGGACCTCTGAAAGCTGAAGGGCAACACCCACCTAAGCTCATCGCATCTGACTCTTTCCCCTCCATGCCTTTTGACACTCCACGCTGGGACAGGTCACGGTATCGATGAGGAATATATGTTTGTCTTCTGCTTCGCAGAGTGGATCTGGTGTCCACGCTTACCACAGGTGATGACCATTTAAAATCGCTTTGGCCAGAGAAACTTCTATCCCGATTGTTTGTTACGGACTCCTGTATTGGAGGTTTTGTTACGTTAGTCAACTATGTTCTCGAGGGATGATATGCCGCGAGAGGTGTTTAGCGCTTACCGGCTATATCCTCCCATGTTATTTTCTACGTTTAATATAGCTGTATTAACCATACTTCAATTAAATAATAAATTTTATTCTTGACAACTAGGGATAACCAGCTTATACTTTATATATGATGTATAATGTATCATTCTTAAATATTAAAAGCTGCCCCATCATAGGAGACCATGAAACAGAAGATTAAAGAGATTGCTGACATCCAGATGGGCTACCAGTTCAGGGGCAAGGTGGAGCCCGATCCGAAGGGCACACATAAAGTGGTGCAGATCAGGGACTTCGATGAGTTTCTGAATCTGCATGTAGAAGGGCTTTGCGCGGTAACGCCAAAAGGCGATGCCACGCGCTACACCGTGAGCAAAGGCGATGTATTGTTCCTCTCTCGTGGACACCGCAACTATGCAATCCCCATAATGGATCATCTTGAGAACACCATTGCCGCGAGTTACTTCTTCATTTTGAGAACCAGGACGAACACAGTGCTACCTGAGTATCTTGCCTGGTACCTCAATCAAGTCCCGGCGCAGGAGTACCTTTATAATATTGCCCGTCGCGGTACTCACATGCCACTCGTACCGCTGTCAGCGTTTGCCGACCTCGTTATAGAGGCGCCTGACATAAAGACCCAATCAACAATTGTGGAACTGAGCAAGCTCATGGAACAAGAACAAAAGTTGCTTGACAGGCTTCAAGCAAGACGATCACAGTTTATCAGGACGGTCTGCCTGAAAGCCGCAAAAAAGAGGAGAACATAGAATGACTTCAAAGATTTCCCAGGATGAGATTAACGGTGTTGCATGGGCTGCCTGTGATACCTTTCGGGGTGTCGTAGATCCGGCCCAGTACAAGGACTATATCCTTGTTATGCTTTTTCTGAAGTATATCACTGATGTGTGGAAAGATCATTACGAAAAATACAGAAAACAGTATGGTGATGACGAAGAGCGTATTCGCCGTCGTCTCGACAGGGAGCGCTTTGTCCTGCCAAAGGGCGCAAGTTTCTATGATCTCTATGAGCAGCGTAATGAATCGAATATTGGTGAATTGATCAACATTGCCCTGGACACCATTGAAGAGACGAACAAGGCCAAGCTCGAAGGGGTCTTCCGGAATATCGACTTTAATAGCGAGGGCAATCTCGGAAAGACAAAAGACCGGAACCGCATCCTCAAGAATTTAATGGATGATTTTAACAAACCTCAGCTTGATATGCGGCCAAGTCGGGTCTCTGAGGATGTAATCGGCAACACCTATATATATCTTATTGAAAAGTTTGCTTCTGACGCGGGCAAGAAGGCCGGTGAGTTCTATACCCCCCATAAGGTATCGGAGCTTCTCGCCAAGCTTGCCCAGCCCAAACCGGGCGACCGTATATGCGACCCCGCGTGCGGTTCCGGCGGCCTTCTCGTTGAAGCAGCGCGGAAGGTGGGCGGCAGAGACTTCGCCCTCTTCGGTATGGAGGTAAACGGAAGTACATGGGCTCTTGCCCGCATGAATATGTTTCTTCACAGTATGGACGGAGCTCGTATTGAATGGTGCAACACCCTTACCAGTCCGGCCCTTGTAGAGAATGACCGCCTCATGAAATTTAACGTAGTTGTTGCCAATCCTCCTTTTTCTCTCGACAAATGGGGCGCCGCCGAAGCAGAAAGCGACCGCTTTAAACGTTTCTGGCGTGGCATTCCCCCAAAAAGCAAGGGCGACTATGCTTTTATTACCCACATGATAGAGGCTGCGCTGGAAAAGGAAGGCCGGGTGGCCGTTGTCGTGCCGCACGGGGTGCTCTTTCGGGGCGGCGCTGAAGGACGTATCCGTCAGAAGCTGATTGAGGAGAATATGCTCGATGCTGTTGTGGGCCTGCCCGCAAATCTTTTTCCTACCACCTCAATCCCTGTAGCTATCCTTGTTTTTGACCGTTCCCGCGAAAAAGGTGGGCTCAATGAGA
This sequence comes from Syntrophus sp. (in: bacteria), assembly GCA_013824645.1. Classification (GTDB taxonomy): domain Bacteria; phylum Desulfobacterota; class Syntrophorhabdia; order Syntrophorhabdales; family Syntrophorhabdaceae; genus PNOF01. The sequence goes on from PNOF01000039.1 coordinate 15,104, forward strand.
GTAGAAAGGATGTACTATTCATTGATGCGAGCCGGGAATATCAATCTGCAAAAACCCGCAATCTGTTGCTGGAAGAGCATATTGAGCATATCGTCAAAACATACAAGAATCGTCAAGGGGCGGATAAGTATGCCCACGTTGCCTCCTTCGACGAAATAAAGGAAAATGATTTCAACCTCAATATTCCCCGATATGTAGATACCTTTGAGGAAGAAGAAGAAATTGATATCATGGCAGTTCAGAAAGAGATCGATCAGATTGAAGGAGAGCTGACGGCAGTGAGGGCGAAGATGTCCGAATTGCTCAAAGAGGTGGTGCGATGAGCGGAAAAGAGATCGAAAAGATACATCATCAGACATTTGAAAACCTGAAACAGATCAACGATGATGACGTGGAATTCTGGTATGCACGGGATTTACAGAACGTTCTGGATTACAGCAGTTGGGATAAATTTAAACGGGTGATCGACAAGGCGATTACAGCATGTAAGAAATCTGGTCAGCCCGAAGATAACCATTTTTCCCAAGTGGTGAAAATGGTCCAGATCGGTTCCGGCGCTGAACGGGAGATCGATGACTTTATGCTCTCTCGTTATGCCTGTTATCTGATCGTACAGAATGGTGATTCCACCAAGCCTGTTATTGCCAATGGTCAAACCTATTTTGCTATCCAGACTCGTCGCCAGGAGCTGGCTGATGACGAAAGCTTCCGGCAATTGAAGGAAGATGAAAAAAGGCTCTTTCTACGGAACGAACTGAGAGAACATAACAAACAACTTGTCGAGACTGCTCAGCAGGCTGGTGTGGAGACCAATATTGATTTCGCAATCTTCCAGAACCACGGCTACAAGGGACTTTACGGTGGGCTTGATGCACAGGGGATACACAAGCGTAAGGGCTTGAAGAAGAGCCAGAAGATTCTCGACCATATGGGCAGTACAGAGTTGGCTGCAAATCTCTTCCGTGCTACTCAGACCGAAGAAAAGCTGAGCCGGGAAAAGGTAAAAGGCAAAACCAAGGCCAACCGGACACATTATGAGGTCGGCGCTAAGGTCCGACAGACTATCAAGGAAATTGGCGGCACCATGCCGGAAGACCTGCCAGCACCGGAGAAGAGCGCTACGCGATTGGGGTTGGAGCAAAAGAAGGTGGAGGGCAAGGAATGAGCGATAGCCATCCAGCATGGAAGAAAGTTTCTCTTGGTGATTGTGTTTGTTTAATGAAAAGTGGCCTTTCAAGGAAATTATCATCAAAAGATATAGGCATACCAATGCTACGTTCAAACAATATTGGCAATAAATACTGCTCATTTAATAATATCAAATTTTGGTATGTAGATGATCCACAAGGTGCAAGAACGAGCGATTATATTTTGAACGAAGGCGATCTATTGGTTAATTTTATAAACAGTATTGCTCAAATTGGGAAAGCTTGCCTTTATAAGGATGAACTAGGCAGAGATTGTTTGTATACAACTAATATATTACGGTTAAAACCAAATTCAAAAATAGAGAGCGAATTTCTCTATTATATTACACAAACCTCTGATTATTCATTATTTGTTCACAACATTACGAAACCAGCAGTAAACCAGGCGAGTTTCACAACTGAAGATTTTAAAAAGTACACATTCTTTCTGCCAAACATAAATGAACAAATCGCTATCGTAGGTCTACTTTCCACTTGGGACCAAACCATCGAAAACACCGAACGGCTGATTGTGGCCAAGGGAAAGTGGTTCTGTTGGTTTTCCAATACATATCTTTTTGGTGACAATTACCTGCCAAAGGATACCTCTAAAAAAACCCGTTGGTTTTCAATTCCTGAGCACTGGAAAATTGTTACCATTGGGGATATCGCTAGAGAAATAAAATCCGTAAATGGTTCAGAAAATGAATTACCTGTACTATCCTGTACAAAATACGACGGTTTAGTTGATTCGTTGTCATACTTTGACAAGCAGGTATTTAGCATGGACACATCCTCTTACAAAGTCGTGTCGCAAGGCCAGTTTGCCTATGCGACCAATCATATAGAGGAAGGTTCGATCGGTTATCAAAATATTTATGAAAAAGGCTTGGTAAGTCCAATGTACACGGTATTCCAAACAAAAGACAGCGTCGATGACATCTATCTTTATCAGGTGTTGAAAACAAATCTCTATACTCATATCTTCAAGGTAAGTACGAGCGCATCAGTCGATAGAAGGGGAAGCTTGAGATGGAAGGAATTTGCCAAGCTTCCTATTCCTTTACCACCAATGAAAGAGCAACAAAAGATATCCGCATTATTAAACACTGCAAAACAGGAAATCGATCTACTAAAAGAGCAACTGGAAGCCTACCGCAAACAAAAACGCGGCCTCATGCAAAAACTTTTAACGGGTAGGATAAAGCTTTCTGTCGAAAGCGGATCGCAACGTAGGAGCGATACCAAAACGGAACAAGGGGCATAATCTTATGAAAAGCCATGTTATGATGCTGCTTCACAGAAGTTTCGAGAACTGTGTACACAACTATGATCGTTTTGCTGAAGTCAGCAAAACGATCATAGTTGAAAAAAGATGGTCAATGAAAACCGAACAAACGGGGGTAACTGCATGAAAGGTTTTCGTTTTGACGAGAAGTACCTCTCCCAGATTCCGGCGCTACAGCAGCTTATCAATCTTGGTTTTCAATACCTCACGCCTGCGCAGGCTCTTTCAGCGCGCCAGAACAAGACCAATAATGTTTTGCTCGAAGACATTCTACGAACCCAACTCAAGGCCATTAACCGCATCAATTACAAAGGCCGGGAATATCTCTTCAGTGAGGAGAATATCCAGTCTGCGATTCAAAAGCTGAAGAATGTTAAGTGGGACGGTCCACAGAAGACGAATGAAGCTGCCTATGATCTCCTTACTCTTGGGACAGCTCCGGAGCAGTCTATAGAGGGTGATTCCAAGAGCTACACCTTACGTTATATTGACTGGCAAAACTGGAAGAATAATGTTTTTCATGTCACGGCAGAATTCAGTGTTGAGCGTACACGAAGCATTGAGACGGTCAGACCCGACATCGTGCTTTTTGTAAATGGTATACCCTTTGCGGTCATTGAGTGCAAGTCGCCAAAGATCGGAGTCGAGCACGCCGTGTCCCAAAGTATTCGTAACCAGCAGGAAGATTTTATTCCGAAGCTCTTCTCTTGTGTCCAGCTTGTCATGGGCGCGAACAAGAATACCGCGCTCTATGCAACAGCAGGAACTGCCAGGAAATTCTGGAGCGCATGGCGGGAGTTGCGGGACAAAGAAAAAGATGTTACAACCAACATTCATAAACAACTTAAAGCCGATGTTAAAGACAGCCTCTTTTCCGGTGATTTTGCTGTCGCAAGAAAGTTCTTTGATGCCCTTGAGGCTGAAGGCGCGAGAGAGGTAACGGAGCAGGACAAGGTGATTTACAGTCTCTGCCGTCCAGAGCGGCTTCTGGAAATGGCCTTCAAATGCACTATCTTTGATGGCGGTATCAAAAAGATTGCCCGCTATCAACAATATTTCGTCATCAAGTCAGCCTTGGAGCGTATGAAGCAGTTTGAGTCACGGGAAGGGCAGGTTGGTGAACGGCGAAAAGGTGGCATTGTCTGGCATACCCAGGGGTCAGGTAAATCCCTCACCATGATATGGCTTGCCAGGAACCTTGCCCTTGACCGTGATATTCCTAACCCCCGCATTGTGCTGGTAACCGACAGGGTTGATCTCGACAAGCAACTCGGCAACACCTTTGCCGCCTGCGGGCTTGAGCCTAAGCGTGCCAAAACCGGTCAAAATTTGCTTGAGCTGATTTCGGAAAACAAGGCTGCCATTATCACTACATTGATCTTTAAGTTTGACAAAGCCCTCAACAAAAAGAAAACGCAGGATGTATCAAGGGATATTTTTGTGCTTGTCGATGAAAGTCACCGTACAAACTTCGGTATTTCTGCCGCACGCATGAGGCAGATTTTCCCCAACGCCTGTTATCTTGGTTTTACAGGCACGCCGCTCATGAAAAAAGAGAAAAATAACTTTGTCAAATTCGGTGGGCTTATCGAGCCCCATTATTCTATGAAGCAGGCCGTAAAGGACAAACAGGTAGTGCCCCTTCTGTACGAGGGGCGTTACGTGGATATGAAGCAGAACAAGGATGCTATCGATCTTTGGTTTGAGCGCCATACCCAGGGCCTTACAGACAAACAGAAAGCTGATTTGAAGAGAAAGTATGCCCGTGCGGAAATGTTGAACAAGGCGGAAAGGGTAATTTACATGCGGGCCTTCGATATCAGCGAGCATTATCGCTCCACATGGCAGAATACCCCATACAGAGCTCAACTGGTTGCGCAGGACAAGGCATCGGCGCTCAAATACCATGAATTTCTGAATGAGTTGGGGTGGGTCACGTCCGAGGTGATTATATCACCGCCGGACAAGCGTGAAGGCTACGAAGAGGTTGATGATGAGCCGAAAGAAGCTATTATCCAATTTTGGAAAAAGATGATGAAGCGTTATGGCTCGGAAGAAGAATACATGAAGCAGATCATCAATCAGTTTCTCTACGGTGACGAGCCGGAGATCCTCATTGTCGTCAAGAAGCTAATTACCGGATTTGACGCGCCCCGGAACACGGTCATGTATCTGTGTGCAGCCCTCAAAGAGCATACCCTGCTTCAAGCTATTGCCAGGGTAAATCGTCTTTACGAGAATGAAGCCCTGGGCACAGAAAAGGAGTTCGGCTATATTATAGACTATGCAAGCATTCTCGGAGAGCTTGATCAAGCCCTTACCATGTATTCTGATGCCGGTCTGGAGGACTTTGATGAAGAGGATCTTGAAGGAACCTTAACCTCTGTATTGGAACAGATCAGGCGATTGCCGCAAGTATATTCTGATCTATGGGACCTCTTTAAAGAGGTCAAAAATCAGCATGACGAAGAGGCTTATGAGTTGTTGCTTGGCGACACCTCTTTGAGGGAAGAATTCTACAGGCGATTGGCGGAGTTCAGCAAGATTCTCGCTATGGCATTCTCTACAGAGCGCTTCATTATGAATACACCCGATTCAAAACTCGACCAATACCGAAACGACCTGAAACGCTTTCATAACCTGAAAGCGGCCGTCAAGCTACGCTATGCGGAAGCGATTGACTACCGCGATTATGAGCCGAAAATCAAAAAGCTTCTCGATACACACATCGAGGCAAACGAAGTCGTCAAGCTCAATGAACCAGTCAATATTTTTGATGATACAATGTTCGACGTCGTCAAAGAACAACAAGGGGTATACTCTGCCAAATCGACGGGTGCTACAGCCGACGCTATTGCTCATGCAACAAAAAAGGTGATTACCGAGAAGATGGAGGAAGACCCGGCATTTTACGAGAAGTTCTCCAAGTTGATTCAGCAGGCTATTGATGATTTTAGGGCCAAACGGTTATCCGACCTTGCCTATCTCAAAAAGGTTACAGAATATAGAAACAAGGTAGTTCGTCGTGAACATGATGACACCCCCACAGGCTTGAAGGGCAATGATGATGCCCAGGCATTTTATGGGGTACTGAAGCGATTCTTCGAAGGCAAAGGACTTGATGGTGAAACGTGCGACGTGGTGTCTCTTCACAGCGCTTTTGCGCTCGTAGAGATATGCCAGAGAAACCGGAAAGTACAGTTCTGGGATGACAATGATGCCAGGAATCGCGCCATCAACGACATAGATGATTTTCTCTATGACGAACTCAAGGGAAATCGAGGTATTGTGCTCACTGCCGACGAGATGGATGAAATCATCGAAGAAATGATGCGACTCGCGAAGAACAGGAGATTGTTTGAAAAGTAGTATTAGTTGTGGCAGCGAATCGATTCCTTTTGAAGTCTATTATGTTGACCGTAAGACGATGGAGATTGCTGTCCATCCCGACGGTGCAGTGGTGGTTAAAGCACCTTTAGACACAAGCCAAGAAGCCATACAAAAACGTCTGAATAGACGCGCTCGGTGGATAAGAAAAAAACTTGACTATTTTCAACAATTCAAGCCAAAAACCCCTCCTCGACAATATGTAGGAGGCGAAACGCATCTCTACCTGGGCCGACAGTACAGGTTGAAACTTGTAAAATCACCTGACAGCGGGGTGAAGCTGAAAGGCGCTTTTTTCTATGTAATGACGCCTCATCCATATGAGGCAGAGAAGATAAAGACTCTTCTCGATGAATGGTATACTCGCCACGCCAAGCTCATTCTTCAGAAGAGATTTACCACATGTTATGAATCTGCGAAAGGGTTGAAAGTATCATCCCCGGATATTTTGGTGCGTATGATGACAAAGCGCTGGGGCAGTTGCAGCAAGTTTGGCCGAATTGTTCTCAACACGGCATTGGTGAGGACTCCATTGTCTTGTATTGATTATGTGATTATGCACGAACTGTGTCACTTGAGAATTCCCCATCACAATGAAAAGTATTATCGGCTCCTTGCTAAATATATGCCCGATTGGAAGAAGCGAAAAGATCGGCTGGAGTCTGTTCTATTATAGAGTTAAGTCGTCTCTTTTCTTGTGAAGGGGAAAGGACATCTTTGATCTGGGTCTGTCGTTTAGGCCGAAGGTTTTTTGGGATGTGAGGACGTCGATAAACTATGAATATCCCCCTGCCGATGATGGGAAATGCTTCGCCGAAGATACTGATAGGCCGTTGCTCCCCTGCACTTCTGACATTATGCGCCCTTCTTGTTCTTAACATTTAAAACATAAAATCTATTGATATATTTCTCTTCTGTGACCAATGCGGATTATGAGTATGATGAGTTCTTTGTCTTTCTTTTCATAGATAATCCTGTGACTCCCTACGCGGAGCCTGTAGTAATGTTCTTTTGTACCGGCCAATTTTATTATATTGTTTTTGAGAATGTCGGGATTTTCAGCGAGGATGAGCAGCTTTTCTTTGATAATTTTCTGAAAAGGGAGATCAATTTTCTTTAGATCCTGGAGTGCCCTGCCGAGGAATCTGAGCGTGTACAGGTCTTTCAAATTCCGATTTCTTTCCAGACTTCTTTTGCGTCGATAATCCTGTCGCGCCCTTCCTTGAGGTCCTTCATTCTTTTC
>PNOF01000040.1 GCA_013824645.1 Syntrophus sp. (in: bacteria)
GCCGATGATTTAGAGATTAAGGGTACCATCAGGTTTAAGACATCGGTCATGTTAAAGGGTATCTTTGAAGGAGAAATCTATTCCGATGGCTTGCTTGTCGTTGGTCCCACCGCAAAAGCAACGGCTACCATCACGACGAAAACTCTGGTCTCAGACGGAGTCATTACCGGCAACGTCACTGCCAATGAGCAGATCGTTTTAAAAGGCACCTCAACCCATACCGGTGATCTGAAAACACCCTTTCTGACCATTGAAGATGGAGCAATATTTAACGGCAGGGCGGTCATGGAGAGGTCCGAGAAAGCAGAAACTCAGGGAGAAGAAGTGCCCGCAGCTACATACGAAAGCGCAGCAGAAGAAACAACAGCCTATGAACCGCCTGCGCCTCCGGCAAGCGAAGAAAAACAGGAACCTTTTTTCATAGCACGAAATGACCAGAAGAGAAGATACACGAAAGACAAAATATCAGTTGCAGAATCGGGAAAAGATGAGGAAAGTGTAAATTCCGGGGAGCAGACAGATTCAGAGGACAAAACACTGCTCTGAGAATTATCCGGGCACAGAGAATAAGGTTTCTCTCGAGTATATACCGTTGATTTTTTTTCTGAAACCTTTTATAGTACTATCACAGAGTGCGACCGTACATTGATAAAAGCCATTGCACAGACTGCGGGGAATGCATCACTCTCTGCCCTTATGACGTATTCTCTGATACTGATAAAAACGGTGCTGTTACTGTACTGACACCGGAAGATTGTATTGAGTGCGGGGCATGTATTGATGCTTGTCCTCAAGAAGCCATCTTCATGGACGATTAATGAAAACAAAAGTACTCCTTGATAAGAAAGCTATTGAACGGACCATCAACAGAATAACTCACGAAATCATCGAAAAAAACGAGGGCTGCTCAGCTCTTTCCCTCATCGGAATCAGGACAAGAGGTATCTACCTCGCAAACCGCATTCAGGCAAAGATTAAGGGTATCGAAGGCATTGCACTCCCTGTAGGAGTACTGGACATCACCATGTACCGGGACGATATATCAAAACTGAAGTCGCCCGTCGTTCAAAAAACAGAGATACCTTTTAACATTAATAATATGACCATCATCCTTGTCGATGATGTCATGTATACAGGCAGGACAACACGGGCGGCAATAGACGCACTTATGGATCTCGGCAGGCCGAAAAAGATTCAGCTTGCAGTCCTGGTCGACAGGGGTGACCGGGAACTGCCCATCCACCCCGATTATGCCGGTTTCCACTACTCGGTGAACCTCAAAGAAGAGGTGCTCGTGAGACTGAACGAAATCGATGGCAAAGATGAAGTCGTCGTTGTGAGATCAGAATGAATTGGGGTAAAAAAGACCTCCTCGGTATCAGCGAACTCTCAAAGGAAGAGATTCTCTTTATCCTCGACAGTACAGAATCCTTTAAAGATATATCAAAAAGGGACATCAAGAAGGTCCCCACACTCCGCGGTAAAACGGTTATCACCTTATTCTACGAACCTTCAACAAGGACACGGACATCGTTTGAGATTGCGGCAAAACGCCTGAGCGCCGACACAATCAATATCTCAGCAGACACAAGCAGTTACATCAAGGGGGAAACCCTCAAGGATACGGCCAGGAATCTCGAATCCATGAACCCCGATGCCATTATTATCCGCCACACCATGCCCGGCGCTCCTCATATGCTGGCACGTATCATTGGCTCGTCGGTAATAAACGGCGGCGATGGCGCCCATGAACACCCCACACAGGCCCTCCTCGACCTCTATACCATAAGAGAAAAAAAAGGACAGCTCGATGGGCTGAAGATTGTCATCGTAGGAGATATTGCTCACAGCAGGGTCGCACGATCCAATATCTTTGCGCTCCGTCATTTTGATACGGAGATTGTCTGTTCAGGGCCCCCGACCATGCTGCCGCCTCACATAGAAACCCTGGGAGTAAAAAGGGAATATGATTTAAACAAAGCGGTTCGGAACGCTGATGTAATCATGATGCTTCGAATACAGAAAGAACGGGGTGGGACCTCTTTTATCCCCTCCACCAGGGAATATTCAACCCTCTTCGGGCTCAAGAAAGAACATATTGAAAAAGCAAAGCAAGATGTTATTATCATGCATCCGGGCCCCATGAACAGAGGAATAGAAATCTCCGACGAAGTGGCCGACGGGCCCCATTCCGTGATCCTCGATCAAGTGGAAAACGGTGTTGCTGTTCGCATGGCCGTGCTCTATCTTCTTATTGGGAGGGAATCATGAAGGTCCTTATTCGGGGAGGCAGGCTCATTGATCCGAAAAATGACCTCGACGGCAAGTTCGATATCTTAATAAACGATACTACTATTGAAAAGGTTGACAAAAACATCCGTGAGACAAGCGACACAATACAGGTTATCGATGCCACAGGGCATATTATTGCACCGGGCTTCATTGATATCCATGCCCACCTGAGGGAACCTGGCTACGAATATAAAGAAACAATCAAAACAGGGACAATGGCCGCTGCAAAAGGCGGCTTCACAACTATTGTCTGTATGGCAAACACATCTCCCGTCAACGACAACAAAAGCGTTACGGAATTTATTCGCGAAAAGGCAAGGTCGGAAGGAGCCTGTAGGGTCCTGTCCTGTGGCGCCATTACGCGAAGCCTTAAAGGTGAAGAGCTTTCCGAGATAGGTGAAATGTATGAAGCGGGCATCGTGGCCTTGTCGGACGATGGCAAATCAGTAAAGGATGCGGGTCTGTTAAGAAAGGCAATGGAGTATTCGAAACTATTCCGTCTTCCCGTTATATCCCATTGTGAAGATGAATCGCTTGCCAAAGGATATGTTCACGAAGGTCTCTCTTCACTGATAAACGGTCTTGAAGCAACACCGTCTATTGCTGAAGAGATCATCGTAGAGAGAGACATAGCACTGGCCCAGTATGTTGAAGCATTCATTCATCTTACACACATATCGACAGCAGGAAGCGTGGAGATCATCGGAAGATCAAAAAAGAAATACAAAAAAGTCACCTGTGATACCTGTCCTCACTATTTTACCCTCACTGACGAAGCAACCCTCGGTTTCGACACAAATACCAAGGTGAACCCACCACTTCGTTCCAAAAAAGATCTGGAGGCCATCCGGGAAGGCTTGAGAAATGGCGTCATCGATATAATCGCCACAGACCATGCCCCTCATGAGTCTACTTCGAAGGATGTGGAATTTAATATTGCCAGTTCCGGCATCTCAGGTTTTGAGACTGCCCTTGCGTTATCCTTAAAACTGGTTCATGACAATGTGCTTACTCTCAAAGAACTCATAGAAAAATTTACTGTCAATCCGGCAAAACTTCTGAATCTTCCCTATGGCGGCATTGCAGCCGGAAAACCGGCAGACCTCATCATTTTTAATATTGATATCGAATGGACCGTTGACAGAGAAACTTTTCTTTCTAAAGGCAAAAATACACCCTTCCATGGGTGGAAACTGAAGGGCAAAAACCTCCTCACCATGGTCGATGGCAAAATCGTTTACAGAGACACAAAGGCTATCAAGGGCTGATACGTGTTTACCCCGTATCTCGTCACGATCATGAATCACGAAATACTCTGAATCCATCGCTGGTTTTTCGACTCAGGTGTTACGGTTCACAAATCCAGATTTCTTACATCGTCTCAATTTTTTTTTATTTTTTTAGCCGAAACACTTATCCATTTCTTTCTTCTGTCCGATAATCTCTTTAGCAGCAGGTTGCGAACATACGCTTCCTGTGCCAATCAGATAGACAGCCACTGCAGGCTCCCGTAAAAAGGACTTTCAGGGGCAAGTGGAAAAAGATATGTTTATAATTATCGGCTCTATAATTGTCATCGTGTCGGTCTTCGGCGGGTTTGTGCTGGAAGGCGGACCATTGATGGTCATCGTACAGCCCGTTGAGTTTATGATCATCGGAGGCGCAGCCCTTGGCGCTATGCTCATCTCGGCGCCTCAAAAACTCCTTATGAAAATTATTGCAGGGGTGCTGAGATCTTTAAAGGGTGGAAGCACCAATAAACAGCTCTACATGGACCTTTTAAAGCTTATGTACGAGATATTCCAGGTAACGAGGAAAGACGGCCTCATTGCCCTTGAATCACATATAGAACATCCGGAAAACAGTAAAATATTCACTAAATATCCCAATATCGTTAAAGAACACCATATTATCTCCTTTATGACAGACACCTTTCGTCTCATCGTTCTGGGCGGCATTGCGCCTCATGATATCGAAAGTCTCATGGACCTCGATATCGAAACACACCACGGGGAAGAGATGAAGCCCGGGATGATACTGCAAAAAATAGGCGATTCCATGCCCGGTCTCGGTATCGTCGCCGCAGTCCTCGGTATTGTTATCACCATGCAGGCAATTGATGGTCCACCGGCAGAAATCGGTCATAAAGTCGCTGTAGCGCTTGTGGGCACCTTCCTGGGAATCTTTCTGTCCTATGGTTTCATCCAGCCATTGGCAACCAACCTTGATCTTGCCGCAGAAGAGGAATCAAAAGTCTATGAGTCGATCAAATCGGGTATCATCTCACTCGCAAAAGGGTTCAATCCCATTGTCTCCGTGGAATTCGCCCGCCGGTCTATTCCCAACGAATACCGGCCCACTTTCCAGGAGATGGAAGGTTTTGTAAAAGGCGTTAAATAATGGCAGATGACCATCAAACTCCGGTACGGATAATCGTTAAAAAGAAGAAGGGACACGGCGGGGCCCACGGCGGCGCATGGAAAGTAGCTTATGCCGACTTAGTTACAGCCATGATGGCGCTTTTCATTGTACTCTGGATCGTAGGCCAGAGCAACGCCGTAAAAACGGCTATCTCGGCATATTTTAAGGACCCCGGCGTATTTGAGAGCGGGCGGGGCGGGGGAATACTTTCCGGGTCTTCCGGGTCAGCGCCGTCACCTACGTCTAATGCTGTCATTGAGATGGAAAAATTGAAAGCTGAAGCAAAGAAAATAGAAGAAGCTATTGCATCAACACCTGAATTCGACAAATTTAAGGATAAAATCCAGATCACCGTTACAAAAGAAGGTCTCAGGATCGAGCTTGTTGAGAATTCCAGCGGACTTTTCTTTGATGTCGGAAGCGCCCAGGTAAAACCGGAAACAGTTCGGCTTCTCAAACTTGTTGCAAAAGAAATAGGACGCTTAAACAACAACGTTATGATTGAAGGCTATACCGATGCGAGACCCTACACAAAAGCAGAGTATTCCAACTGGGAATTAAGTTCGGACAGGGCAAATACTGCGCGGCGAATATTAGAGGGCAACGGAGTGAGACATAACCAGATATCACAGGTACGGGGTTTTGCCGACAGACAGCTCAAACACCCCGATCAACCATTGGATGCGGCAAACAGGAGGGTAAGCATTCTCGTTGCGGCAACTCCTGATGTAATCACTCAAAATATATCCCCTCAAAAATTACAGGGAGCTCCGCCGGGTCAGCCGGAGACTCCTCCGAAACCAGAATCCACGGCATCACCGGAGATAAACAAAAAATGACTGGGACACAATTAATCAAAATTCTTCTCATTGACAATGATCCTGCGTTCAGAAAAGCACTGAACACATATTTCTCCAAATACCCGAACTTTGAAACCGTTGAGGCTGAAAACGGGATTGAAGGGTTTAGGCGTGCTCTCGAAACAAAACCGGACCTTATCATTAGCGATCACCGCCTATCTCTCCTCGACGGCATCGAGCTTTGCAGGAAAATAAAGAGTACTCCGGAGCTCTCTTTGACAATCTTCATCATCCTGACTGCCGAAAAGGATGTTGTGTTAAAAACAAAAGCTTTTGAATACGGGGCTGACGACTATATCGAGAAATCTACACCACCGGTTATCCTTACCAGCAAAATCAATGTCTTCCTCAGGATCAAACAGCTTCAGAAGGAACTTCAAACAGAAAAAGACAAGTTCGCCGCGACAAATATTGTCCTCGAGAGAAACTTTAAAGAGCTTACGGCGATCCTTCTCAAGATTATTGACCTTCGGGTCCCTGGAGCAGCCGACCGGGCCGAAATAGCAAAACATATTACAAAACATATATGCGAAAAAATGGATATGAGCGGTGATATAAAAGAAAAAATAGTTTTTGGAGCTCAACTGCACGAAATAGGAAAAATAGGACTGCCTGATAATATGGCCGATAAAAGCCTCGGCACCATCAGTCTGTCTGAAAAAGCAATGTTTAGCCAGTACCCTGTTATCGGGTCCCTCATTGTCTCTGCCATTTCGGGATTTAAAGGCGCTGAAGATACGATATATCACCAATTCGAAAACTACGACGGGACTGGTACGCCCGATAGGCTCATAGCAGAAGAAATACCTTTCGGGGCGAGAATTCTCCGGGCAGTCGTATTACAGGATGAGCTCTACAGGGCCGGGCACCCGAAAGAGGAGATCATTCGCGAGATACGACAATCGGCAAATAAGATCCTCGACCCTTTTATTGCAACCTCTCTTGCAGAGTTCATCATTGAAAATGACAAAGATTTTTCGACGAATAAATACAAGATCCGTATTGATGACCTCGTAGCAGGTATGGTTATTGCCGAGGATGTTTATGCTATAAGCGGAGTCAAACTGCTTCCAAAGGGGACCAGATTACAGGAGCATATGCTTCAGGTTCTTATGGAGAGAAACGACAGAGACCCCATTATCGGCGGGGTCTATATATTAAAATAACACAATCATCAATAATCAGATTCCCATTATCAAATCAATAGCAACCCGTAACAACCGGTATACGATGCGGTTATTCTGTTTTTTTGAAGTGCTCCTGCGCCAGCGCAACATCCTTCGTTATCCTTTCCTTTAGTTCATCAATGCTTTTGAACCTCATTTCGTCCCGTATACGGTCGTGGAAATAAATGGTTACCTCTCTATCGTAAAGGTCTCTGGAAAAATGGAGTATATGGGTCTCCATTAAAAATTTCTTACCATCAAATGTGGGATTGAAACCGATATTCGTTACCGAGGGCATATGTTTACCCTCAACTTCAACTTCAGTCATGTAAACACCATTTTTCGGCACCAGCTCAGCAAAGGTATCAAGATTAATCGTGGGGAATCCCATACTTTTGCCTCTATTTTCGCCCCTCACAACAACACCTTCAATCATATGTGGTCTCCCGAGGAATTGGGCTGCGCGCTCTACCTCCCCGTTCATAATCAATTTCCTGATTTTATTGCTCCCTATCTTTTCTCCATCCATGGTTATTGCCGGCACGGTTTCAAAATAGAAACCATATTCATGGCCGGATTGCGCCAGCAGTCCAACATTTCCCGTGCCGCCTTTGCCGAAAGTAAAATCATAGCCGACAATAACACCTTTTACACCCAATGTATTGACCAACATCTCTTTTATAAATGCCTCCGGCGCAATACTTTTAAACTTCTCATTAAAGGGAACAACAAACATGACTTCAATACCGCATTTTTCTATGAGCTGCTTTTTCAGATGAAGAGGGGTTATGAGCCGGGTATATGTGTCAGGCTTCAAGATACTCAAGGGGTGGGGGTCAAAGGTCATCAGCATCGCTGTACCTGATAGCTGCCGCGCTTTTTCTGCTACCCGCTCAATAATTTTCTGATGGCCAACATGGATACCATCGTAGTTGCCGATTGTAATAACGGGATTGGGAAATTTTTCATTCATGTCCGGTAATGTAAATATTTTCATAGCCACCTCTTGACTTATTGGTCATATCTATATACTTTAATACACTAACATAATGCCGAAGTGGCGGAACTGGCAGACGCGCTAGATTCAGGGTCTAGTAGGCTCTAAGCCTGTGTGGGTTCAAGTCCCGTCTTCGGCATTTTTCTTTTTCAAAGATTACCCTACGACAAATATTTTTTAAAATCAGGCAATATGTAATACTTTGGCCCCCTGAATATTGCCTTCTTTCAACTCAATGAGGGCCTCATTCGCTTGTTCCAGGGTATATTTCCGGACCTCAGGTTTAATGGGGATCTCTGCAGCCAGTTCCAGAAATTCCCGTACATCCCGGCGCGTAACGTTTGCTACACTCTTTATCTCTTTCTCAAGCCATAGATGCTCCGGATAATCCAATTCCAGCAATTTCTCTTTATCTACGCTTTCTTTTCTGATTGCATTGATAACAAGCCTGCCGCCTTTTTCCAGATTCCTGAGGGCATGGAGCATCGTCCCCCATACCGGTGTCGTATCAATGGCACGATGGATCTTCTCGGGAGGCTCGTCTGCGGTGTCTCCAGTCCAATAGGCCCCCAGCTTTTTTGCAAAAACCCTTTCCCCTTCCCTTCGCGCAAAAACAAACACCTTTGATGAGGGGTATTTGTGGCGTATCATCTGAATGACAAGATGCGCTGAAGCTCCAAAGCCGATAAGACCTATATTCTCACCATCTTGCATCTGAGTGAGCCGAAGAGATCTATACCCGATCGTACCCGCACAGAGCAGTGGCGCTGCCTCAAAATCATTAAATAGAGCAGGTATGGGGTAGGCAAAATCCCCGGAAACCACCGCAAATTCGGCATACCCGCCATGGACATCCCTGCCCGTTGCTTCAAACCGATCACAGAGATTTTCATTGCCTTCAAGGCAAAATCTACATTTTCCACAGGCTGAGTGGATCCAGGCAATACCAACCCTGTCTCCAGCCTTCAATGTTTTTACCCCTTTTCCCGTCTCAGCAACAACGCCTACTATCTGATGTCCCGGCACAAGCGGGAATCGAGGCGGCGGAGTCCTTCCCTCAATTTCATCCAGCTCGGTGTGACAGACGCCACATACCGACACCTTCACGAGAACCTCATTATCATCCGGTATAGGGACAGGTATCTCAACAAGTTTCAGAGGTGATTTTTCCTCTTTGAGATCGCAGATCCTGTCAATTATCATGGCTTTCATGGAAATACCTTGATAAGCGCTATGGCGCTTACGAACATTTATTTTACCCCAAGAAGCTCTATATCGAACATCAGCACCGCATTGGGGCCAACAATCTCTCCTTCGCCCTTTTCTCCGTAGGCAAGGTTTGACGGGACAACAACAAGCCAATGGGAGCCTACCTTCATCTTCTGAAGTACCTCGTTCCAAACGGGTAGGACATTCTTACCGATGACAAATTCCGCCAGCTGATTTCGCTTGCGGGAATTACCAAATTCAGTACCGTCAATGAGGGTTCCCTTATAGTGAACAATAACGGTATCATTCATATTGGGTATCTTACCGGTCCCCTCTTTTAGTATTCTATACTGTAGACCACTCGGCAGCGTCACAACACCATTTTTTTGTGCATTTTCTTTGAGAAATGTCTCACCTTCGACCTTGTTTTTTGGACCAAGAGTTTTCTTCTTCTCGTTTCGCCTGTTCTGGGCCTCTTTGTCCAAGTCCGCCAGCACAGCTCGCATTTCATCATCAGAAAGCTGGGTTTTGCCTGTATAAGCATCTTTTACACCCCGTGCAACCATATCAGCATCGATATCAATGGAAAGGCCCTTCATTTCTCTGCCAAGATCAACGCCGATACTGTAACCGATCTTCTCCTTTTTTTCTTTCGGAAAGACCTTTTCCTGTGCCTGAACATAACTGGCCAACAAAACAAGGCCGACAACAGTGATCACCGCAAAACTTTTTTCAATCAATATATTCTTCTGAAAAAACATTTCCTACCCCCTTTTATCACATAATAAAGGCTTACCACGATCAACAGAAAAATATGTTATTCCATGCGTCACCAATTGTCAAATCACCCTCCAGGAAGTACCTCTGGACATCATGCGTAAGAAGTTGTACATTAACCAAGCAACAACTTGGGGGTAATAAAACAATAAAGGGAGAAATAAGGTATATGGACCAGGACCATCAGAACAACGGCATAGAGCCTGAGCCGTTAAAAAACAATGAAGTTTCAGAAAACACAGGGACAGAGCATGAGGAAGATTTTGCTCTCCTCTTTGAACAGAGCTCAAAAACATCTCAAAGGTTTGAACCGGGTCAACGAGTAAAAACCAGAGTGGCAGGTATTTCGGGAGTTTTTGTCTATCTTGGCCTCGAGGGAAAAAGCGAAGCCGTTGTTGATCTCAAGGAATTCCTCGATGCAGAAGGAATACCAACCGTCAAGGAAGGAGATGAAATCGAAGTCTTTTTTATATCCTTTGATGATGGCATGAGAAAATTCACAACCCTTACCCGCGGATATTCCACAACCAGTCTCAGCAATCTTCGCGATGCCCATGAGGCAGGCCTGCCCGTAAACGGTAAGGTAGCGGCAGAGCTTAAAGGGGGCTACGAAGTCCAGGTAGGTAAAGTCCGGTGTTTCTGTCCTTTTTCACATATTGACCTCAGGGGAACCCGCGAGGCAGAAGCATATATAGGACAGACATTCCCCTTCAGGATTTTAGAATACAAAGAAAATGGCAGGAACATCATCCTGTCACGAAGGGTGCTCCTCGAAGAAGAACAGGAAAGCCAGAAAAAAGTATTCAAAGAGAGTCTTAAACCCGGTATGGATATAGCCGGGAAGGTGAGATCTATACAGAAATTTGGTGTCTTTGTAGGTATTGGCGGCATTGATGGACTTATACCGCTCAGCGAACTTTCATGGAACAGAGGCGAAAAACCAACAGATCTCTTTACCGTTGGCGATGAGGTGACGGTAAGAATTATCAATATTGACTGGGACAGGGAACGTCTGACGCTCTCTCTCAAGGCAATTCAGCCTGATCCGTTTTTAAGCGTACTGGAAAAATACCCTCCCGATAGCATGGTCCACGGAACTGTTGTACGCCTTGAAAGCTTCGGTGCTTTTATTAATCTTGAACCAGGTATAGACGGTCTCATACCGATTTCAAAACTCGGCGCAGGCAGACGCATCAACCACCCGAAAGAGGTCATAGAGGTAGGACAACTTATTGAAGCACGGGTACTTGAGGTCAACCCGGAAAAACGAAGAATTTCGCTTTCCATGGAACAAAAAATATCTCTGGAGAATATCGTGCTCCCCTCTGTCGGCGAACTCGTCGACGGTACCGTTGAGAGGGTCCTATCGTCAGGTGTCTTGCTTAAAATCAAAGACGGCACGACAGGCTTCATTCCGAACTCAGAAATGGGCACCCTTAAGGGCACAAACCATAATCGTATGTTTCCGGCAGGTACGCAGATGCAGGCTGTCGTCATTGAAACCGATGCAAAACGTAATCGCGTTACCTTAAGCAGAAGTAAAGTGGATGATAAAATGGAACGGGATACCTACCGGCAATATCGAGATAAATCTCATGAAGAAGAGCAAGCTTCCGGCGGCCTTGGCAGTCTGGGAGAGCTTTTAAAGGCAAAGTTAGGGCTTTAGGAGGATCTTGAGGGAAGAGAAACCCGGAGAACATATGCAATGCGCAATAGTGAGAAATCAACGGGGTACAATTTCAAAATTTCTTGTCTATGCAATTATTTTTGGCGCTCTCGGTTACGGGTATTACTACTTTCAGAGCACGCCTCGTTACGCGCTGATCCAGTTCAAAAAAGCCATCATGTTCAGCGACAAAGAGACCGCTGAGAAATATCTTGATATTGATAGTTTTATGAGCTATTTACCAAAACAGACGACCGGTAGCGCTGAAGGGGAAGCGCTCAAAAAACGTATCCTCTATGAAATCGATTCCCCCCATGAAAAAAGCCTCTTCATACCCGTAAAACACTGGACTGTTTTCACTGTTTCTATCAATATTTCCGGCGACACTGCTGCTGTCGAACAGAATGACGGCACAACAATAGCATTAAAAAAGCTCAACGAAAGACAATGGATAATAACAGCAATCCACTTTAAATCGAAGGAATCTGATAAATAATATTTAGTTCAGCTATGAGGAAGACCATGACCGAAGAATACCGGGGCCGTAAAAAAAAGCTCATTCTTCTCTCTTCAGTACTGGTTGCCCTTATCGTCTTCGGAGTTGCAGGCTTTCTCTCGATCCACAACACTCCCCGTTACAGCCTGTACTGGTTTAAAAAGGCAATATTAGAGCACAACGCCGAAAGCGCCCTTAAATATCTCGACATCGACAGTATTGTAGATAATATGGTGAAAGATATCTTCGATAAGCCGGAACAACAGAAGGTAACATCAAAGAATCAACCAGAAACATCAATGAAGAGTATCGGCAAAGATATTGTCATGCAGAATCTCCCAACCATGAAAAAACAGCTTAGGGAACAGCTTGAGTCAGCCATTATTTCTTATAACGATCAGGCCGCCCTCGATAACCTGAGCAAAGCAAGCGTCCTGGGTCTTGTAATTACCATGGAAGGTGATCTTGCTCTTGTCAAAATACGGGGTAAAGATACAGTGGCTTTTACGATGGCAAAATCACCGGAAGGCCGCTGGAAAATCGTTGCATTCAACTTGAAAGAACTCATAGCGCCAGGCAGAAAGTAGTTGCGTTATCATGATACGCGGCAGATCCTTGGGGCTTTTGTTGTTATAATACGTATAGACGAGTAACAGTAAACTAAATCGCCATCAAATGATCAGGAGGATGCTTGTGATGAAACATAATGTATATTTTGAAGGAAAAGTTCAGAGCCTGGGGCTGGATACCGAAGATGGAAATGCAACCATAGGGGTAATCACACCAGGTCAATATTCTTTCACAACAGCAACAGAGGAAAAAATGGTCATAACTTCAGGCGTCTTAAGAGTAAAACTGCCTCAGGAAGCATGGAAAATAGTTCGGGCTAACGAGGAGTTTATCGTCAAAGAAAATGTGTCATTCGACGTAGAAGCAAACCGCGATGTATCATATATCTGCTATTATAAATAATATTTGCAGATAAACCTATTACCTTTCATGGAATAATCATGTGCCATCTGCAAAACACAATCCTTATAAAATCGACGTGCTCAATATGAAATCGCCGCTTCCGACAGTCAAGGGGGTGGGGTCAAGTTACCTGCGGCTTCCCGATGGCCCCTGGAAAAACATACTGGA
Source organism: Syntrophus sp. (in: bacteria) (assembly GCA_013824645.1). Classification (GTDB taxonomy): domain Bacteria; phylum Desulfobacterota; class Syntrophorhabdia; order Syntrophorhabdales; family Syntrophorhabdaceae; genus PNOF01. The sequence goes on from PNOF01000040.1 coordinate 13,025, forward strand.
GTTTCTGGAAAAGCGATTCCCTGACGTAACGCCTGAGACGTGGATCTTGCGGATGAGCAAAAAAGAGGTAGTGGATGAGAACGGGGTCCCTTTAAGCGCTGACAGTCCTTATCGGAGAGGGGCCTGTATTTTTTATTACCGCGAGGTGGAAGGGGAACCCTTGATTCCTTTCGAGGAAAATATCCTTTACCGGGATGACCATCTCCTGGTGGCGGACAAACCGCATTTTTTACCCGTCACTCCTTCCGGTCGATTTCTTCACGAAACCCTCCTCGTCCGTTTGAAAAAGAAACTTAACCTCGAAAACCTTGTGCCAATCCATCGCATTGACAGGGAAACTGCCGGTGTTGTCATATTTTCTCATAATCCCGAAACTCGTGGCGCCTATGCGTCACTCTTCCGGACACGATCAATAAAAAAAGTTTATGAAGCGCTGGCTGGAAATCTTACAGGTCTTCCTTTCCCGATAACACATCGCAGTTGTATGGCGCCCGGAGAGCCCTTTTTCCGCATGAAGGAAGTTGAGGGCAAACCGAACTCCGAGACCCATATTGACGTCCTTGAGAAAATTGACGATCTGACCATCTACCGGCTGCTGCCAGTGACCGGAAAAAAACACCAGTTACGGGTACACCTTGCCGCCCTGGGCATCCCTATCATCAATGATAAGCTCTATCCTGACATACAACCCTGGAAGACATATGACTTTTCTCTTCCACTGAAGCTCTTAGCAAGGGCCATTTCTTTTCAAGATCCCTTAACTGGGAAACATCGATATTTTGAAAGCGATAGAAAATTAAATTCCATATATACCGGTTTTGATCCTATGGGAATCGCCCGGAATCTCCTGTGAGCAACTCCTTTCAGGACAATATCCTTCTTTTCGTATTCAGGACAACGAAGTTTGCCCTTTTTTGTGCCCACCATGGCAAAGATCACACTGCCCACCTTCATAGCGTGTTCTGAATAGTTATATCCAACAATACCGAACCCATGATATAATGGACTTACGGACATGTATTTCCTCCTGTAAGAGATTGACGACAACTCAAAATCTTATTAGTTAAGGGCTATGTGTCCACTCTTTTCGTTAAGCAGGTACGGGAAAAAGTGAAGAACCAAAAACAAGGAGTAACTCATGTCATTTGAAAAAGTAAACAATCTCCAAGTTTATTACGAAATTCATGGTGAAGGTGAAACTATTATCTTTTTGCATCATGGTTTTGGCTGCAGCAAAATTTGGAAAGCCATCTATCCGCAATTTGTGGCTCAAGGGTACAAGGTAGTCATGTATGATCGAAGGGGTTTCGGCCAATCCGAGCCGGGTAACGATTTTCAGAATTTTTATGAAAGCGACCGTTACCGGCCGGAAAGTTTGGAAGAACTAAGGATAATTAAAGAAACCCTGAATATTAAAGAATGCCATCTGGTAGGACAATGCGAAGGCGGTGTTGTCGGCGTTGACTATTCCGTTAAATATCCCCAGGAGGTCAAAACCCTTACTGTTGCCAGTACCCAATGCTACAGTGAGATACCCATGACAGAACTCAACACCCTCAAACTTGTAAATAAGTTTGCCTATCTGGAGCCAAAGCTCCAAGCAAAGGTGATCGAGTGGCACGGAGAAAACGCGGAAATCAGGTACGATCAATTCGCCAAATATGGCGGCGCATACGGCATGAACTATTTCGACCTGCGGTCGGTCCTGCCACTGGTTGCCTGCCCTACCCTGGTGCTCTATCCTGACCGCAGTTCCATCTTCAATGTAGAACAATCGGTTGCCTTTTACCGCCATCTCTCACGGGGCGAACTGGCTGTTTTTCCGAAATGCGGCCACAACACCTATGACCAAAGGCCTGAGGACTACATCCGAACTGTCCTGGATTTTCTCATGAGAAGCGTAAAAGGCAATGATCAGAATGTCACTCCAAACATGACGTGCCTGGCTTAATTCATCCCGAATTGCGGTTATCTGCACTATTTTCAGCGTGTAGTAATAAGTTATTCTGCTCAATTGCCTTCCGGCATGATTGGGAAAGATCATTCAGGAGGGGCAATGATGCCGCATGCGATGCAGCACGGTGGAGATTATGGAGTGCAGCAGGGATATGGGCCAAAAAGGCTGTCAAACCTTTTGTAAGGCCCAGGAATCCATAGGCGCCCAGGGCCTGCATGAGACGCTGCGCTGCGGCTTCCCAGAAACAACTCTGGAAGGCAGACCAATCAAGATTCCGTTCGGAAAGCCTGTAATAAAAGGAAAGCAGTTCCTCGATTTCACTGTCAGAAAAATCCACATAGGGATCACAGAGAAGAGAACCCAGGTCATAAAAAGGGCTTCCGAAACGCATCCCCTGAAAATCGATTAGAAAAGGCTCTTCATCGCGGATCATTACATTCTGGGATTGCAGGTCACGGTGTACAAGAAAGCTCTTTGTTCCTTCAAGTCGCTCTGCAAGGGCGGAAAGTTCCGCTTCGAGGGGCAACCCGTATTTGATACCACAGATATTGCTCACAAAATGCTCCCTGAAGTACTCCCGCTCCCAGAGGTAGAGATCAGGGCCAAAGCTTTCCATGAGCCTCACCCGTTGGGAAGGAAAACCTTTTTCTGAGATGGAATGGAGTCTATGGACGACAACGAGTGTTTTGCGATAGAGCATACTTCTCGTTTTCCATGGGGCATCCTTAAACGACCAGAGGTCTATGTTCCCCATGTCTTCCATGAGAATAAGGCAGTCGGCCCGGTCATGGTGTATAAGACGGGGCACAGGAACGCCGATGCTTTGGAGGAAAATGGAAATGTCTGCATAGTAGGTGTTCTCTATACGCTTCGGGTCATACTGAACCAGGATGGCCGAATCCTTGTTGTTCCCTGTAAATCTGAAGAAATTCCGGTCTGAACCCCTCACCGCCAGAGGAACAAGCTCAAAGGGGGAGGACTCCGGAAACCCCATGGACTCACGTGCGAAATCGATCATATTCATAGGGCAGCCTCAGACAATGATTGAGAAGCTTTCAGGGTTTCGTATTCTTCTACTGAGCCGATATCGTGCCATTTGCCTTCATCTATGATGATTCCCCGGATAGACCCCGGCCTACCTATGATTCGCCTGATAAAAACAGGAATGACAGATTCTATTTTACCGGCCTCAAGGTACTGCAGAAAAGATGTTTCCACGGCATAAATACCGGTAAAAAGGCAGCTTTGATTTCCCGGATTTCCCAATGTATGCCTGAGATCGCAGATCTCACCCTGCTGATTAACGTTCACATTCAGGAGAGGACCACTACTTCTCAGTATAAGTGTTATATCGGGCCTTTTCTCTTCGTGTGATTCCATGAGCTTCTGAAGGGGAAAACCACTGATTACATCGCCATTGTAACAGATAATAGCTTCATCATCGACAAGGAGATCTTCAATGTTTTTCAGGCCCCCTGCCGTGTCCAGAAGAACGGGTTCATAGCGAAAAATAATGGGGATACCCCGCCATAGCCTGTCAGGAAACTTCTCCGCAAAGACTTCCGGGCAATGATGGGTATTCACGATGAAACGCTCTACGCCGATATCCAGGAGGTGGTCCATGGCGTATGTAATGACAGGACGCTCTCCTATGGGGAGGAGCGGTTTTGGACAGCGCTCTGTCAGAGGACGGAGCCGCATCCCCAGTCCGGCGCCCAGGATAAAGGCAGTCTTAAATCTTCGCTTTTTCAATAGATATTCCTTATTTCCACACCCGGGAAGTAATGCCTCAGGATTTCTTCCGCAGTGAACCCTTTAGTTGCCATAACAGCAGCGCCAATCTGACAAAGCCCGACGCCATGCCCCCAACCTGCACCATAAAAGATAAACCGCTCCACATCTCCCTGAGGGCTATATGCCACCTTCACAATAAACGCGCTGCTGTAAAGGTGGCTCCTGGAGAGCCAACGCCGTATTTCGAGTTCCTTTCCTACAACCATGCTCCTCTTTGAACCGACAATCCTGAGCCGGTATATCCGCCCCGAAGCACCACGGGAAAGGGGTTGGATTTCTTTGAGAACCCCGAAATCAAAACCCGTTTTTTTTCGCAGGATCTCTTCAAGCTCTTCACGGGAATATTCAATCTTCCAGCGGAAGAAGGCTTTTGTCTCGCGGTCAAAGTCAGGGAGAATTTTTTCGAGAATAGCCGCATCTGTTGTGTTGCAGTAAGCCTGCGGTTCAGAAAGTATCCACCGGGCCGCATCTTCCTCGGTTCTGATCGGAAGATGAGCGACCGGTGCGTCGGAAATGGTTTTCAGATATGGGATGTTTGTATTATCCCATGCCGTTGCGAACTCTTCCGTCAGTCCGCCGCAGGCCTTGGAGAACCGGGCGTCACAGATTTCGTTATTGTATAGAATGACTTGTCCGCGGGTTTCCCGGACGGCCTCTGCGGCCTTTTCTGACAAGATCTTTGTGATGCCCTGATAACGCTGACAATGGTCATCAGCGCAAACATCAAAAAGATCGTGGTCTTCCTGTTCATACCAGCGTGATATCTCGTTTTCATTTTCAATGATTTTCTCAACCGGTATGGATGCCGATGTGCCTTTTGTCTGTTTTTTACGCTCCAGCGCCTTGAGAAGCCAGCTCCGCGAGAGTATCGCGTGGGCCCTCAGGAATTCGGGCGGAGCGGTGGGGCTCATCTCTGAAGAAATCACACTTTGCAAATAATCTTCCAGGGGGATTTCGTTCATTGCGGTCATCGTTCCGTCTTCGCGGGGCTTCAGAATGAGGTTTCCCTGAAAGGTCTGGTCCTCTATCCTCTCCCAATGAAAACTGATCCCGATCATCACATTAAAGAGCGTAAAGGTGGAACCCTCACGGGCCGTGAGTTTAACAAAAGCGGAACGGGCGATTTCGCGGGCCTGTTCATCGGTGAGCACAATCATTCCTGATGCTGTTTTTGCTGAAAACTTCCCCGACAGGGGGCCAAACCCGTCGCCGTAAAATGCTCCATTCAGGCAGCCTGTGACCTCCTGCTGCCAATCCATAACACCCACGGTCATTGTTGGTTCATTTTTCATTTATGTGGTCAGGAACCTCTCAAATAAAGATGATTACAATAAAAAGAAAGCCTGCTTAAAGTTATTACGTTTTGGAAGGTCTTGTCAACTACTGGGGCTCACGTCGCCCCCTCCACAAGCAAAGCTCGTGGAGCCACCCCCCTCTCGCTCGCGCAGCTCGCTAAGGGTTTTATTCAACACCGGGGTTTTATTTTTTCGTCCCTCGTCCCAGCGAAGCGGACGTCCCTCGTCCTACGGTATCTTTTGCCACCCCCTCTCGCTCGCGCAGCTCGCTAAAGGTTTTATTCAACACCGGGGTTTTGTTTCTTCGTCCCTCGTCCCAGCGAAGCGGACGTCCCTCGTCCCAGCGAAGCGGACGTCCTTCGTCCCTCGGTATCTTTTGCCTCCTCTCTCGCTCTGTTAGTGCATCTGCTGAGAAAATATGATAAGAACAATAACATCATGGGAAATTGCAGATGAAGCCTGTCACGGTCATCACCCAATATATACCAGGGTCTTTATTTGAGAAAACCCTCATTACCCTCATACAGTCGGGACTGGTGGAAGATATCGTCATTGTTTGTCAAGAGCCAGTCCACTTAGAGGTCCCCGGGTGTCGTTTCCTTGTGGCCGGACCCCTTCAGTCGCGGGATACCCTTGAATCCCTTCTGAGGGACGTCCGGACGGCATACCTTCTCATTCTGCCGCGCTTTAAGCAGATCTCCATAGAGGGCACAACCCTGGAGAAATTCCTTGCAAAGGCTGAGTCCACAAAAGCGGGGATAATCTATTCCGACTTCTACGATGAAGACAATGAAGAAAAAACTCTTCATCCGCTCAATGATTACCAGTCAGGGAGCATCCGTGATGATTTTGACTTCGGCGCAATGATGCTCTATTCGTTTCCTGCCATCAAAACGGCTCTCAATAGTTATGGCAAAATACCTGACCTTCGATATGCAGGTCTCTACGATATCCGTCTCAAGGTCTCCATTGACCACGATGTATACCACCTGCAGGAACCCCTCTATTCGGTCTTCGGGACAAAAGAGTCTTCCGGTGGTGAAAAGACATTTGCCTACGTTGATCCCCGGAATACCATTGTCCAGCGGGAAATGGAAACCGTCTGTACGGATTATTTAAAAAACATCAGTGCTTATCTATCGCCCGACTATTTATGCAAAGCAAAAGAAAGACCAGAACGTTTTCCAATAGAGGCTTCTGTGATTATTCCTGTGCGAAATCGTGTCAATACAGTTGCCGAGGCAGTAAAAAGCGCCCTGTCGCAGGAAGCTGATTTCCCCTTTAACGTCATTGTTGTCGACAATCACTCCACAGATGGAACAACGAAAGTACTCTCCGATCTGGCCAGCCAATATTCCGCCCTGAATCATATTATGCCGGCCAAGACCGATCTTGATATTGGTGGCTGCTGGAACGAGGCCCTTCACTCGCAGTCTTGCGGGCGCTATGCTGTCCAGCTTGATTCAGACGATTTGTACAGTACTTCACTTACCCTACAGAAGATAGTCCACATGCTCCGCCAGGAGAACTATGCCATGGTAATCGGTTCCTATACCATTGTCAATTTTAATCTGGAGGAAATTCCTCCTGGACTCATCGACCATCACGAATGGACCGATGAGAACGGTCACAATAATGCGCTGCGCATAAATGGTCTGGGCGCCCCACGGGCTTTCAACACCAGCCTGATGCGCGATATCGGATTTCTGAACGTGAGCTATGGTGAAGATTACGCTGCGGCGTTACGCATCTGTAGGGAACACCGGATCGGCCGGATATTCGAAAGCCTCTATCTTTGCAGGCGTTGGCCGGGGAATACTGACGCGTCGCTGAGTATCGAAGCAAGCAACAGGAACGATGCTTTTAAGGATAAGGTCCGGACTGATGAAATTCTTGCCAGACAGAAAATAAACAACCATCGAGTGAAATGATCCCCACACTGCTCAGCATGAAAATGCACGCTACCTTTGACAGCATACAAAGTTCGCAGAATCTCTCCGAACTTTGTATGAAACTTCTGTCAGAGCAGAAAAAAACGTGGCCGGATTTGGAACAGGGCTACGAAACCCTGAATAATGTCAAGGCACGGGAGATCCTTTGCAGCGGATTTTCTGTCCGTGTTCAACATAACCCCGGAAGGGTCAGAAGCACCCTTGCTGATGTGGGAGAAAAAAGCGTAAAGGAACGGCCATGTTTTCTCTGTCTCAACAATCTCCCTGAAAACCAAAAAGGAGTCCTCTACCAAAAGGAATACCTTATCCTCTGCAACCCCATGCCTGTTTTTTCGGGCCATTTTACTATCGCCAGCCTTGTCCACCAGCCTCAGGCCATCGCCGAACATATTGACGCTTTTTTGCAACTCATGGGTGATTTTGGCAGCCACTGGTCAATTCTTTACAATGGGCCAAAATGCGGCGCTTCTGCGCCGGACCACCTTCATTTTCAGGCGATCCCATCGGGAAAGATGCCAATAGAACAGGAAATTACGGGGGAGAAAAAGCTTGTCCGGATGAAACAAATTGACAGTGTCTGGGTTTCACGGGCAAAAGGCCTTGGACGGGAAATAATAGTCCTGGAGGCAGATGAGCCAATAGACATGGCGGGCGCATTCAAGAGCATTGTGGCAGAATTAAAAAAAGCGCTCAATGGGGATGATGAACCTATGCTGAGCGTTGCCGGTTTTCACAATGGAAATAAATGGCGTCTCATGGTCTTCCCCCGTGCAAAACACCGTCCTGATGCCTTTTTCAGGCAAGGGGCAGACCGGGTCGCTGTCAGCCCTGCTGTTATAGAAATGGGGGGGATCCTGGTCACTCCTATGGAAAAAGATTTTGAGTGCCTCGATATATCTGTTGTAGAAGGCATCTTCAAGGAAGTATCCCTTTTTCTTCCATGGTGAATCTCCATTTGCAGAACATCCCTTTTGGATGCGGATCAGGCGGGGCAAAAAGGCATTCCACCTGAATTCCGGGGTCAACAACACGGGCGATACTCTCGAACTCCCCTTTATGCATATGCTTGCATACAAATTCTCCAAGACCCCGCTGCACACGCGCCTCCTGGGTAGGGCAATGAGGGATGGTAATAATAACCTCATCGTCTCTTTCTTCAATCTCATATCCGACAAGGATCGTCCAGGGGAAAAGCTTAAGGGTCTTTATAAACCCCTTTAATCCTGTTTCCTGAATATTAAACCTTGCCATCAGGTCTTTTGCGCCCATTTGGGGTACTCTGCCCCAGACCCTCTCATTGATACCTTCAGCAGTTGGCTGGTCAAACTGTTCAGCCACGTTGATAAACCAGAAGGCATCAACGACCCGGTAGTGCCATAATAGAAACTCGATATAACTTTTTAATTGGGAAGACTCCATCTTTTCGAAAACGCTTAAATCCATAGAACCCCCTTATCTTTTTTTGAAGAAGAATCAGATATATTCTATAACATAAAGGTTATCTGTCAATTCAAATATCAACTTATTTCTCTGTAATTCCATTTCTAAATCAAGGATGATATTGAGGCGGCAAGGAGGAGGAAACCGGAGCGTACACCAGTACGTGAGGATTTACGACGACGCTGCCAACAAAGATAGCGCCTTGA
>PNOF01000041.1 GCA_013824645.1 Syntrophus sp. (in: bacteria)
AAGCGCCAAATCCAGATGATGGTTTCTCGAGGATGGCAGAGGGAAAAAATACTGTTATGCAATTACCCTTGACTACGAGCGTCTTTAAACATAATATTTAACATGTTATAAATGTTTATCACTTGTCCTCGCGGCGAGAATAAAAAAGGAGGGATATTATGGGAGATAAGGGCGGCAAGAAGAATAAAGACAAGGACCAGAAACAGAAGGCTACCAAACAGGGAAAAGACCAACAGGTGAAGAAGGACAAGCAGCCCAAAGGCGCACTGAAATAGGGAACAGGATTTCACGGAGAGAAGACTACCTTTCTTCCCGTATACTAATGTAGATTCTCAAATGAAAAGATTTATCTTTTTGGTAATGGTACTTTTGTTGACAAATAGCGCCCACTCAGGTGAATCAGTGGACTGTGTGTCCTATGTAAAAAGCTCCGGTGCAAGCCCTGATAGCATATTGCAGGCATATAAGAAGTGCGGCATCATTGTAGAAGGAAAGATCGTCTTATCAAGAAAGCATCTTAAACAGTTACGTTTTGATGAACATGGCATAGGATCAGTCCTTGTCCGCGGCCGGCATTATCATGTCAAACCTGATGGATCCATGCTTCCCGTCGTTACTTTTGATAATTGGGCGGACTATTATTCAGAAGGGTTAATCCGTTCAGTGGTAAATGGTAAAATAGCTTACTATGATCGTGACTTTCGTCAGGTTGTTGCGCCGCAGTATGAGTGGGGTTGGCCGTTTATCAATGACAGGGCTTTAGTGTGCAAGGGCTGCACAATTCAACCTCAAGACGAAGATGGTCATCAAAGAGTCACTGGTGGATTATGGGGTTACATAAACAAAAAGGGGGAAGAAGTTATTCCAATAAAATTTACTCAGAGTGAAGTCGGTCGGATGTAATCTTGCCAACACCGCCAGCGGGTGGATGATAGCCATCGCTGAAGGGCTCTGTATGAGTTACAATCGCTTTTGAATTATCCCGGCCTTCCTTCCGGGTCTTTCCCGTCGACCATTCACGATTTACCATTCACGATTTACCATTCACGATTTACGGCCCCCTATTGCTTGGTGTATAATAAAAGGGTATGCGCACAATAGCTGTTGATATTGATAATACGCTCTGGGACTTGATCTCTGTTTTCTACAAACATATGAAGATCCTGAACCCGGCCATACCGCCGCCCGAAAAGTGGCGCCAATGGGGTTGCTGGATGGATTATGCCAATGAACGGGACGTCTATGGTATACTCCGGGACATCCATATGGTACAGGACGCATTTGGTGTCTATCCCGAGGCAAAGGAATTTCTTTCCATCCTGAAAGAAAAAGGGTTCCATATCATTATCGCAAGCCATCGTACAAAAGGCACTATGGACGCGACGGTGCGGTGGCTCAAAAAACATGACCTTCCTTACGACGAGGTCCATTTAAGCTATGACAAATCAATACTTTTTAACAAGTGCTGGGCTATTATTGATGACAGTCCTGAGACCCTCGATAAAGCAGTGGAGGCAAAGATCATCAGGGCGGGCCTGAGAAACCCCTGGAACGAGAAGAAAGAACATCCCCTATTCGATAACCTCATGGAAATTTTCCAATATCTTCAAGGGCAATGCCCGACGCACGCACAATGATCCTGCACCCTTATTCCAATTGATATTCAACTCTGTATCTTTTTTCTCAGTATCAATGATCCGAAACCGCCGATGAGGGATACTATTGTCGCAAGGACAAAGGCGTTGGTAAATGAACCTGTTGTGTCCTTTATCCACCCACCAAGTACGGGGCCAAGCGCCTGGCCTATTCCGAAAAAGAGTGTAATAAAACCGAGACCTGCCGGTGCAAGTTTTCCGCCCACAGCATCACCGGAAGCTGCCGCCATAATAGTCGGTATTGAAAACGCAGCGAGGCCGAAGATAATCGCGGATACGTAAAAGCCGGTATTGTCTTTCCAGAAAGCGAACACAAGATATGCCAGCCCAAGCGTGAGGTATGCGAGCATCGAGCCGTATCTTCTTCCCAGGACATCCGATATGCTGCCCCAGATAACACCGCAGAAGATACTGAAAATCCCGAGGACTGCAAATATTCTGCCGGCTGCAACCGGATTGACACCTGCTTCTTTTGTGAGGTAAGCGACGAAGAACGTCAGATATATTATATAAGAGAAGCCGTACATAAAATAGACACAGCCGAGTTTCCATATCTCCGGTTCAACCACGACATCTTTAAAAGCGGAAAAGAGTGTTACCTTTGGTCCGCCCTTCTGTTCTTCTTCGCCCCCGTACATGGAAAGGCCCTTCTCTTTCGGATTGTTTCTCAAAAAGGCATAGCAGACAAAAGCGAGAACGAATACGGTAATCCCCATGAAATGCCATGCGTATCTCCACCCGTCCTTTCCAAATGCAGCAATAACGGGAGGAAGGATAATCCCGGAAAGAAAAAGCCCGGCCCCGATACCGCCTGAGACGATTCCTGTTGCAAGACCCCTTTTCTTTGCTACAAACCATGCAGCAGGGAGGGCCATAATAGGCACATAACTGCTTCCATTACCTGCGCCCGCGAAGAGCCTCGTGAAAAAGGCAAAACTGAAAGAATCGGAAAACCCGGTGAAAAAGAGGCTGACGCCTATGACAATAAGGGATATAAAGACCACCTTTCTTACACCGAAACGTGTGGCAAGAAATCCTCCGATGATGGCGAGGCAGAGATACCCGATAAAATTACCCATTGCGATGGAGCCCAATTGTGTGTAGGTGAGCGCAAGGCCATCTTTCATTGAAGGCAGTATGACCGAATAGGACATCCTGCCTAAGCCATGGGCAAGGATTGTAACGAGTGTTCCTGCAAAGGCTATAATCCATGCGTAATGTATCATGACAGATAACCCCCCTTTTCCCTTTTATTCCATTCTGTCACTTCGCAGGTATGTTGTCAATGATTTTTTCGATAATCAATTGTATATGCTTTTGCACATCACGAAAGGCAATTGGCTTTTGACATTTCATATGCAATGACAGCAATTGGGGAACGTGTTAAAATAACTTCATTGGTTTGCATAAAGACATGAAAGGGGGAAATATATGGAAAGTAAAATAGTGTATTTTGAGGATGTGAGGGCGGATAATACGGAGAGTGTTTTCGAACTGGTCCAGGAAAGGCTCAATGCCGGAGGGATCAATAAAGTGGTATTGGCTTCCACCACCGGAGAAACCGCTCAAAAGGCTATGGATTTTTTTGAAGAGAGCGGCATCAAATTTGTTGTGGTACCCCACCAGTTTGATTTTGTCCGTGAAACAAATCCCTTCCCGCTGGAATTGGTTAAAACCTTGCGGGAAGCGGGCCACGCAGTACACTTCGGCACCATGCTGTTCCATACCGAGAATCTCTATGAATCGAATATTCCCATATTAATGGCCAACCTCTTACGCTGTTTCTGCCAGGGCATCAAGGTCTGCTTTGAAATGGTCTTAATGGCTACAGACGCAGGTCTCCTCACGAAAGGTGAAAAGGTGATCGCCATAGCAGGCACAGGCCATGGGTCTGATACGGCCCTTGTTATGCAAGCTTCTTCCTCACGGAATATGAAAAAACTCCGGATCAATGAAATCCTTTGCAAACCCCTTAACCCCTGGAATATTGAAGAAACACGGGAACAAATACCGTATGAAAGCGCTAAAAACTAAAGCTGTATGTAACCACGGAAAAGATCAAGGAGCAATATTGACTGCTGTTTCGTGCCACAAGGTAAAGATCGAGGCCTGAATTCTCATCAGTATGGTTGAATGCTCTTTAACCTGTTAAGTTTCAGAAGGCTTTTAGTCAAGCCCTGCTGTATCCGGAGTGTTATCTGCACCGCCGCTATCGGTTGCAATGACCGGGCATCATGTGGTATGTCTCTTTTATTATCAAACAAAGCATATGATATTAAGAAAACTCTTACATTTAACATGTATCATCATTCCCGTTTTGTACCTTTTAACAGATAAGAAAACGGCCCTTATCATAACGTCAATCCTTTTTATTGCAGTAAGTGTTTTTGAAATCCTGCGGATAAAAGGTGTTTTAAAAATTGCCCTTGTCGAAAGGCACACAAAAGAGGAGGAGAGAAAAAGGCCCCTGGGCAGTTTCTACTATGTCCTTTCCGGTCTTATCATTATGACATTTTTTGAGAAAAATATTGCCGTTGCTTCTCTTTTTGTCCTCTCTATTTCGGATTCGCTGGCATCTATTATCGGGAGCAGATTCGGCAGAATCCGTTTTCTCGGAAAATCTCTGGAAGGAACGCTTACCTTCTTCTTTTCTTCTCTTTGCATATTTCTGGCATTTTCTTTCAGTTTTTCAATTGCCACTATCTGTGCTGTCATCTCAGCCCTGACAGAGCTCTTTTCTTCGCGGCTTATTGATGACAATCTTGCCGTTCCTCTTGTGACAGCCCTTGCGCTGACAGTCTTGACAAAACTATAGTACCCAAAAGAAGCTGCCGGGCAACTTTGAAAAGTGGAATACTCCCTGCTATATGTAACAAAATTAGCGTTCTGTGGAAGATAGCAACTTTTACCTGGTAATCCTCATTATATGAAACACTCATCAGGAAAAGGCATGTCTCCCATGTGCTTAGTGTATAATTCCATTTCTAAATCAAGGCGCTATCTTTGTTGGCAGCGTCGTCGTAAATCCTCACGTACTGGTGTACGATCCGGTTTCCTCCTCCTTGCCGCCTCAATATCATCCTTGATTTAGAAATGGAATAAGGGGGATTGACATACACATTAAAAATCTTATAATTGTTTCAATGGTTCGAAACAATTCGTGGTAATTGTTGATTAGAAGTAAATATTTTTTGTTCTCTTGTTATCGAGTTGCGAAACCAATATAGGATAGAAGTTATGCTCATGGAGTGGAAGCTAAGAATAAAGGAAGCTACAAAAATTCGGAAGGTCGAACAATATATCGTGGGGACTGTTTTTATCATCCTTCTCGTTGCCGGTTGGTACTTTCCTCTCATTGGTTATTTCATTCCCCTCTGTATGATTGCCGGTGTTGGAATGGCGACGATCCGCGGTAGGCAGTGGTGTAATTGGTATTGCCCCAGGGGATCTTTTGCCGACACATACCTCAAGCTCATAAGTCCCGGCAAAATAATTCCACGAGTACTCAAATCTAATCCCGTTCGAATTGCGGTCCTTGTCTTTCTCATGACTATGCTTACATTCCAGATTGTGCGCCTTTGGCCGGACGGGTTTGCCATCGGCGGATTTTTTGTGATTCTCCTTACGATCACAACTGTCGTTGGATTACTACTGTCCCTCATTTATCACCAGCGTTCGTGGTGTTATATCTGCCCTATCGGTTCACTTTCAAGCTGGGTGGGTAAGAACAAGCATCAACTCATGATGAACAATGAGGCCTGCATCAGTTGCAAGGCATGTTCAAAGACCTGCCCGATGCAACTCGCACCTGTTGACATGAAGGAAGCGAAGGAAATGCAGTATAAAGGCGATTGCCTCAAATGCGGGCTGTGCGTGGCAACCTGTCCAAAGGATGCTCTTTCTTTCTAATACCAATTAATAAGAAAAAGGAGTTAGGTCTTGTTTTATTTGCATCCATTTTTTCACAAAAACAGTTTATGCCGTGTTTCAATTGGCAATCAACACCCCGGTAAATAATCGATTCGTATTTACGGCGCAAGCCTAAAATAATGGGCTGTTATAGTCTTTTCGGATACCACCGGCATAAAATATTAAGTTGTATTTTGAAACTACTTGTAGCAAAATGGGAAGGAAAGGGGCGGCCTGACAGGAAGAGTGTCCCCCGTAAAGCTACTTCAAGAACAAGGAGCCGGCTATACCATAGAATACCCCTATGACTGGACCTATGTGAAATCCGGTCTTACCTTTGTATTCAGTGGGGTATCCGGTACAAAGGCATATTTTTCTACCGTGAGTATTCAAAATCTGCTTTCCATAAAGGCAAAAACAGGAAAGTACCAAGATGTGGATGCCGTAATAGGTGGCTTGTTAAACCAATTAGAAACAGCAAAAGAATTCAAAAGATCCAGTATAGAAGCTTTCCCTTATTCAAAAGGCAGTGTGCATCTCATGGGGAAGCAATTTGTTGGGGAATACTGGAGGGACGGAGAGAGGTTTAGACAGTGGATCATTGTGCTTCCAAGACCAAACGGAGAGGTATTCCATACATGGTTTTACACCTCTCCAATAGCACAATATGACGAATTTTTAGGCATTGCAAAGGCAATGTTGAGTTCATGGGTTATCGCAGAATAACATAACCCTTACCTTAAGCGTCGGATCACTTAAGAATAGACTTGTACTATTTGGTATCTTTCCTCGTTACATCACAAAAAAAATGAAAAAAATGGTAAGAACCTCTATCCAAAAGAGGCTTGACTCTTTCTTGCAGATATGGAAGAGTAACACAAGCAATTCATTATGAAACTAAAAAGAATCATTACTTTTTTCATAACCGATGTCTGGCAAATACAGTTAAATAATCTTTCATTTGTCAAGGCGTACGGTTTGCGCTGCCTCCGGGTTATCATGCTGGCGGTCCGCACATTTATTCAGCATGACTGTTCGAAAACAGCTACGACTCTCACCTATTATTCGCTCCTCAATATTGTGCCGCTCTTTGCTGTTGTATTTGCCATAGCGAAAGGCTTCGGCCTTCAGAAGCTTGTTATAAAACAGATCCTTTCCATGGCCCAGGCGGGCAACTGGCAGGCTGATATAACGAATCAGATCATTAACTTCTCCAAGACATTGCTTTCCCAGGCAAAAGGCGGCCTCATCGCCGGTGTCGGTATTATCCTGCTGCTTTGGACCGTTATTTCAATTCTTGGAAAAATTGAAGACTCTTTTAATACGATCTGGGAAGTGAAAAGGCCGAGAACACTGGTGAGAAAATGTACTGATTATCTGTCAATAATGGTACTCGCTCCCATACTGTTCGCCTTATCGAGCAGTATTACTATCATGGCTGCCAGTCAGATACAGGTTATTGTGCACAGCATTAAACTTTTGGGGCCATTGAGCCCTCTTATATTTCTGATTCTCGATCTCTTGCCATATTTTACGATGTGGTGTCTTTTGGCAGCGATTTACCTTGTTATGCCAAACGCAAAGATTTCTGTCCGGTCGGGCATTCTTGCGGCTGTTGTCGCAGGGACGGTTTTTCAGCTTGTCCAGTGGGTCTACATTAAGTTCCAGATAGGCGTAACAAGCCAGAGTGCAATTTACGGAAGCTTTGCTGCCCTGCCTCTTTTTCTTGGCTGGCTTCAGATAAGCTGGATGATTGTACTTTTCGGCGCCGAGATTGCCCATGCCAGTGAACATCACGAAACATTCGGTTTTCACCCCGATTATTCCCGTATCGGAAGTGCATCGAAGAAACTTCTTGTACTCAGGATATTTCATATCCTCGTTAAGAAATTTGCCGCTGGCGAGAAGCCTTTAACAGTAAAGGAAATTGCTCATCTGCTGGGAATTCCTGTCTCACTGGTGAGAGGAATCCTCTATGATCTCATGGAAGCTGGAATCGTTGTGGAAATTACAAAGGGGATCAGGAAGGAAGCATCATTCCAGCCTGGCCGGGATATCGAAGACATAACGATCAAAAAGGTGCTCGACGCCTACGAAAAAGGAGAAGAGCCGGGGCCTGTCCCGATGCAGGGCGGTGAAGCGGAAAAGATTTCTCATTATATGAAACTTATTTCAGAGGCTGAGGAAACATCTCCGGGGAATGTAAAACTGAAAGAAATATGATGGCAATGTGGCCGTTGCCTGTGGCCAATGGGCGAGCAATTCCAATTCTAAATCAACTGTGCCACTACACTTCGGAGGTCACCATTTTCTGAGCGGACATCGAAGGATGCCTTGGGACCCTGCCGATGAACCTTTGCGGTCCTGCGGCCAGTGCCGCGTTCAGGACAGTTCTCGTTGTTTGAGCGACAAGCGAGTTCGAGAACTGAGCGAAGGTGAACGTATGCAGGGTAAGGCAGACGAGTGGGAGCGAAGAAAATGGTGACCTCCGGAATGACAGGGTTGATTTAGAAATGGAATAAGAAAGGATCGGGGTAGTATCTATACGTCAGCAGAACGGGTCATGCTTAGCTATTACTCCCGCAAATTGTAAAATGGTTTATATTGTCCTGATATACAACAGGCACAATCCGCATCCAAAATGATGTGAATTGTGCCTGTTGTTGAATACATTTTCTATTTTCGTTATCGGGTCCTAAGCGTCTTTTACCGGTATATTAATTTATTTTGAATCCCCCTCATATATTCCAATGATATTGTTTTCAAATCCGGGGATCACCATCCCCTGTCCGATGTTGAATTCAAAGGGATCACAGCCTATGGATGAATCAAATACCACACCATCCGCAAAAGATCCGGTATAATGCACAATGACGGTATCGTTCATCTTTGCCTGCGCCATTTATCCTCCTCGTTCCTTCTATGGCCTTCGCGAGGGTGTTTCTACCTGTGCTGGAGTCTAATATCTGCGACCGCCGCTGCCACCACCACTTCTTCCTCTTGGTTTGTCTCTCTGGGGACGGGCTTCGTCGACTTTCAGGGTACGTCCCATGAACTGAGCGCCATCCAATTCTTTTTTTGCCTTTTCAGCATCAACCTGAGTGGCCATTTCAACAAATCCGAAACCTTTACCTTCAATAATTCTGATTTCCCCCACTTCCCCGCATGTCGCGAACAGTTCTTTTAACTGTTCGCTGGTCACTGAATAGCTGAGATTGCCGATGTACAGTTTGCTGCCTTCCATTCTTACCTCCATAGTGTTACTTTATTGATTTTTTATGCTTCTTGTGGAGATAGAATACGTGTGCGACGATCTATCCCATTCGAAACACCAACTGGTGTGAAAGAGAAAAAAACCAGGAGACATAAATTTAAAACACCCTATAGTAGCGGGGATCCGATCCATGATGGTATCATAAATCAATTAGGGAAGGTTGACAAGGAAAAAGTATTTTTATACTATTTGATAAACAAAGAAGAAAATTGAGACTGGAGAGAATGATACATCTCAAGCATCAGTAATCAGTCAGGGCATGTGAGACTACTGGACACGGACCCCCGGTTGCCTAACTATTTCTGTTGATTTTATAAAAATTGCTGGTATTATGAGAAACAAGGGAGGATAGTAACTGAAATATTTGCGGTCTTCCGTATTCTATCTTGTTGCGGTAATCAGTGCCGTGATGATTTTTGTTGTGCCCCTTCGGGCAGAAATCGATCCCTATTATAAACCTCAATTAGAACAATTGACAGTGAAGCTGAAGGCCCAGGGTTTTACCGATGATGAACTGGGCAGAATATTTTCCGATAGCCGTGTTGTATTGTATACCCGGATTGTTGAAAGAAGAGGTAAGGGTCTCAATTATTTTAATCGAAAATTCGGTCTCCTGACAAAAGAATCCATTGAACGGGGACAGCGGATCTTAAGAGAAAATAGAGAATCATTTCAAAAGATCGAAGATCTCTTTGGCGTCGAGAAGGAGGTTATTCTTGGAATTTTACGGGTGGAGACTAATTTCGGGACGAGCACCGGTAGCTACCCTGTTTTTAATAGTCTTCTTACTATGACGCTCGTTGAGAATCGACGCTCTTCCTGGGCGGAAGCAGAACTTATCGAGCTGTTACGTATCTGTAAAGAACAGAATAAGGACCCCCTCTCTCTAAAAGGGTCATGGGCAGGAGCATTCGGAATATGCCAGTTTATACCCTCATCATATGTCCGATTTGCCGTCGATGGAAACAATGATGGTATCGTTAATCTCTTTGATTTTCATGATGCCGTGGCGAGTATTGCCAATTATCTCAAGGCTCACGGGTTTGAGAAGAATAAACCGTTTAAAAACAGGGAGGCTGTCTATGCCTATAATCACTGTGACAATTACGTAAAAGCTATTTTCGCTTATGCAAAAGCATCGAAGCGGCGGGCAGCTTCGTAATCAGCTATTCAAAGAGGTTAAGGCCATAGCCTGTTTTATTCCATTTTTAAATCACAGATAGCACTTTAATTTAAAAATGGAATTACTTCTCATCGAGTGCTTGCCTGACTTCGCTTAAGAGTGTATTGATAGCAATCGGTTTGTATAATAGGCGTATTTTTTCTCCGGTGATGCCTTGCTGCTGGATAAAATCTGCCGTATAACCGCTTATAAATATGGCTTTAATATTGGAATCCAGTTTTCTGATCTCGTCATAGGCGTATTTGCCGGTTTTTTTCGGCATGATAATGTCAAGTATAAGGAGCTGTATTGCATGCTTATTTTCTTTGAATTTTTCTATAGCGTCTTCGCCGTCTGATGCTACAACAACTGTGTATCCGTAGCCTTCAAGAATTTCCTTGATAAATTGTCGTATATCTTCTTCATCTTCTCCAACAAGTATGGTTTCGCTGCCGCCATTAACGCAAGTGTTTTCCTGTTCTTTTATTTCCTCAAGATCAGAGAGTATGATAGGCAGATAGATATTGAAGGTTGTACCCTTGCCTAATTCGCTTTTGACATTGATATATCCGTTCTGCTGCTTGACAACTCCATATACTGTGGCCAGACCAAGACCCGTACCCTTACCAACATCTTTTGTCGTAAAAAAAGGTTCAAAAATTCGTGCCATTGTTTTTTCATCCATTCCAACACCCGTGTCTTCAAAGGAAATAAGGGCATACAACCCATTCCTGCCATAGGCATGTTTTTTTATGAAGACGCTATCGATTTCGACAATGTCGGTAGAAATGACAAACCTCCCTCCTCTGGGCATTGCGTCCCGTGCGTTTGTGGCGAGGTTCATCAAGGCCTGGATGATCTGACTGCTATCAGCCATAACAATTAATCTATCACCTCCGCACTTCACCGAAAAGTCAATATTTTCGCCGATTAATTTCGAGAGGAGTTTTTCAACACTTGTAATAACTCCATTTATATTCGTTGGCTGTTGGTCAATAGCCTGTTTTCTGCTGAACGTGAGGAGGCTGCTGGTAAGATTTGCCGCCCTTTCCGCTGCAGCGAGAATATTATCGGCATAGCGTACAATCGCCTCTTCTTTTCCGATATTCATTTTCAAAAGATTTCCATAGCCCATGATAGCAGTGAGGATATTATTAAAATCGTGTGCGATACCACCTGCAAGCTGTCCGATTGCCTCCATTTTCTGGGTCTGGAGGAATTGTTGTTCAAATTTTTTACTTTCCGTGATATCTGTGAAGATGTTGAGGACCCCTGTTTTTTTCTCCCATTCGATTTTGACAGAATTATTAAGAATCCAGCGTGTTTCATCTTTGCCGGTTATAATTCTGAAAGGGTATTGGAGCACAACATCTTCCCTTTTCAGAGTGTTGGAGTAATAATCAAAGATTATATTCTGATCATCGGGATGGATACTCTTAGAGAGTTTTCCGGTATTGAGTTCTTCTTCGGAATAACCGGTGATCTGCAGTGCCCTGGGGTTGATAAAGGCCACCTTCTCATTGACAACAACAATAACGCCTTCGGAGGCGTTTTCGACAAGCAGACGGTAACGCTCCTCGCTTTTTTTCAGCTCTGCAGTCTGTATTTTTACCTCTTTTCTGAGGGACCAGATCCATGCGAGAATACTGAGAAAAAGGAAACCTACAGTCAGAAAACCGAAGAGGACATATTTCATCTCAAGTCTCCCTTGTATTGTTTCCCGACCGACATTGCCGTAAACTTTCCAGATGAAGCAACTGGAAAAGAGGGGCACATCGTGAGGGGTCTGATTCGCATTATCACGTTAATAGATTAAACCCTCACCTTTTTGTATGGTGCACTCTCCTTGCTGTTTTTCTCTCTTTTTTGCTTTTCTGCGTGATAAATGCATGCGATAGGTAACTTATACCATCTGGAATATAGCGTTGACAATAAGAAAAAGGGTTTTTGATTGCCCTATTCAATATCCATCAAAATTACTCTACGTTGTTTCGCAACCGAGGTCTCTGATCATCTCCAGATCGTCTTTTGTGTCCCTTCCTAATGTGGTGAGATAGTTGCCGGTCATGAAAGAGCTGCTTCCCGCGATGATTGCGAGAGGGAGCAGTTGCCGCAGGTTCTTCTCTTTGCCGCCGCACAACTTTATCTCCTTATCGGGTAGAATAAAACGATATATGGCAACTGTGAGAAGGATTTCTATCGGGGAAAGCGCCGGTACACGGGCAAGGGGCGTCCCCTCGATGGCATTGAGCACATTAATAGGTATTGAATCCACATCCAATTCCTTCAGGGTCATGGCAAGTTCAATCCGGTGTGCCATGGTTTCTCCGAGACCGATAATCCCGCCGGAACAGACAGAGAGCCCTGCACGTTGAGCTGTTTTTACTGTTTCAATATCTTCGTCATATGCGTGAGTAGAACAGATGTTGTCAAAAAAACTCCTCGATGTTTCCAGGTTATGGTGATAACGGAATAAACCAGCTTCTTTAAGGTTACGCGCTGTATCATCGTCAAGCATTCCCAATGAGCCACAGGGTTTTATTCCTATTTCATTGAGGCCTGTGATTGCCTTGTATATCTCTTTCCACTCCTCCTGACTATTGATGCGGGTCCCGCTTGTCACAATGCCGAAATAACGGGCGCCTGCTTCGAAGGCGGTATGGCCTTTCTCAATAATCTCTTCCGATGAAATGAGTGGATACACAGGCGCATCCGTTCCGTAGTGGGCAGACTGGGCACAAAATCTACAATTCTCAGGGCATACACCGGACTTGGCATTTACAATGGCGCAAAGGCTGATCGTACTTCCCTTGAAATGTTCCCGTATCTGTGACGCAGAGGCCATGAGTAGAAAAGGAGTTTTTTTGCCAATCTCATATAATGCGGCGGCATCATCGGTATCTATCTCTTTCGTCGAAATTGCCTTATCAGTTAATGTTGTCAAAGTGGAATCCATATATTCTCCTGGTGTGCTTGAGTGTTATTTATACGATTATTGATTCATTTCTTCATACATTTGCTTTTTCCATGCTTCAATGGAACTCAGGGATCTTTCAACAGCCGCTTCTTTTTCCCGTTTTTTGTAATCCTGCAAAAGTCCAAAGTTTACATTCATAGGCTGGAAATGTTTCGTCTCCGTTGTGATATACCGTAAAAGACCGCCAATACAGGTATCTCCGGGCGGTGGGGTGAATTGTTTTCCTCCGGAATAGAGAAAGGCAGCGATACCCGCCAGGAGACCCATAGCAGTTGATTCAACATAGCCTTCCGCTCCGGTTATCTGTCCCGCGAAAAAAATATTGCCATTCCCGTTAAACTGCAACGCTGTATTCAATACTGCCGGTGACTGGATGTAAGTATTCCTGTGAACGCTGCCATAGCGCAAAAAGACAGCGTCCTTAAGCGCCGGAATGAATCGTAAAACTCTGTCCTGCTCCTGGTATTTCAGTTTTGTCTGAAACCCGACCAGGTTAAACATGGTGCCCTCTGCGTTTTCCTTTCTCAACTGTACCACCGCAAAAGGTCGTTTCCCTGTGTGCTCATCGATAAGGCCAACGGGCTTCATGGGTCCGTAGAGGAGTGTCTGTTTGCCACGCTCCGCCATCACTTCTATGGGCAGACAGCCCTCAAAAAAGGATGTTTTTTCAAATTCTTTGAAATCAACCCTTCCCGCGCTGATAAGCTCCTCATAGAAGAGCTTATACTCCTCTTCCGTGAGAGGGCAGTTTAAGTAGTCGTCACTTTTCTCTTCTGCGTACCTCGAAGCATAGAATGCCTTTTCCATATCCACAGACTCGGCATCGATAACAGGGGAGATGGCGTCAAAGAAATAGAGGTTTTCCTCTCCTGTCAGGGCGCCTATTTTTTCTGTCAGTTTGCTGCTCGTAAGGGGTCCCGTTGCAATGATGACCGTACCGGAAGGGACCTCCTCTACTTCTTCTCTCACAACACGAATATTGGCATTATCCTCTATTTCACCAGTGATCCTTTGCGCAAATTTTTCCCTGTCAACAACAAGGGCCTTACCTCCAGGTATTGCAGTCTCATGGGCAATGCGGATGACAAGAGAATCAAGTAATCGCAACTCCTCTTTGAGAAGCCCGTGAGCATTTGTAAGCTCCTTCGATTTCATTGAGTTACTGCAGACGAGTTCTGAAAGATAGGCGGTTTTATGTGCTGGAGTGCATGAGGAAGGCCTCATTTCGTAAAGAATTACCTCTCCGCCCCTCCGTGCTATTTGATATGCAGCCTCTGAGCCGGCAAGTCCTCCACCGACTATTTTGATTTCCATCCGCAATCCTTGCGAAGACAGAGTGTATTTTGTCTATAAGAAAAAAGTGTTGTCGCTCCACAGAGAGGGCAAACTCCTTCTGTTGGCTCATTGTTTGTTGCAAAGGTACACTTGGGATATTCAGAGCAACTGATAAACCGTTTTTTCTTTTTCGAGGTTTTCTCAACGAGTTTTCCCGTACATTCTTCCAGAGGGCATTGAAAACCGAGCGAGTAAGCCTCGGTATATTTACAATCAGGGTAGTTGCTGCAGGCAAAAAATCTTCCAAAACGTCCCCGTTTTTCAATGAGGTTGCCGCCGCACTTTTTACAGATCCCCTTAATCTCTTGCTCAACAATGCTTATTTTCCCGTCGTCTCCCGTTTTTACATTCTTTTTGTTTTTGCATTCCGGTTTTCCTGAGCATACGAGGTACTCACCGTTCTTACTCCATCTGAGAAGCATGTTTTTCCCGCATTGATCACAGATGATATCTGTTTCTTTCTCTTCTTTCTTGAGGCTCTTCATGCTTTCCTGAGCAACGCTTAATTCTTTTTCAAAGGCATTATTGAACTTTTGAAGCGATTTTATCCAGTCCTTTTTTCCGTCTTCAATGAGATCAAGCATCTCTTCCATACTTGCCGTGAAACCGATGTCAACAATCATAGGAAAGAATTCCACCATAAGCTTGTTCACAGTCCTTCCAAGAGGTGTAGGCGCCAGCCTCCCTTTTTCCTTTTTTACATATTCCCTGTCCTGTACAGTGCCCACGATTGTCGCATAGGTTGATGGCCTTCCGATCCCTTTTGTTTCAAGTGTCCTTATCAGAGTTGCTTCTGAATAGCGTGACGGCGGGCTTGTAAAGCGTTGTTCCAGGATAGTATCAAGAAGGGAGAGCAATTGACCTTTTTTCATTGCAGGGAGCATGGTGGACTCTTCATCTTCCTCAGTCTTTTCCTCATAAATTTTTGTAAAACCATCAAAAAGGATCCTTTGACCTCTTGCGATAAAGAGATAGTCCTTGGCCCCCACACTCACCACGGTTGCTTCAACCTTTTCCTGAGACATCTGAGAAGCGACAAACCGCTTCCATATCAAATTGTAAAGGGCAAAAAGGTCTTTATCGAGATAGTCTTTCACTTTCTCCGGTGTCATGAGCACAGAAGCGGGACGTATTGCCTCGTGAGCATCCTGGGCGCTCTTTTTATTCTTAAAGAAATTTGGTTTCTGAGGTATGTAGGGAGCGCCAAATGTTTTTTCGATGTAGCTTCTCGCTTCATTGACAGCTTCCATGGCGACTCTCACCGAATCGGTTCTCATATAGGTAATGAGACCTACCTGACCTTCTTTTCCAATCTCCACCCCTTCATAGAGCTTTTGTGCCAGCATCATTGTCCGTTTTGGAGAAAAGCGAAGTACACGGGAGGCTTCCTGTTGAAGTCTGCTCGTAATAAAGGCTGGTTGAGGTGTGAGATTTTTCTCTTTTATTTCAATGCCGGCAATCTTGAAGTCTTCATTGTGGACGGTTTTTTTAATCTTTTCTGCTTCTTTCCCGGAGGGTACTTTGATCTTTTCGGTTCCCTTTCGTTCGAGGGTTGCGGTAAATTTATCACCCGAAGGGAGTTGAAGCTCGACATCGATTATCCAGTATTCTTCTTTCTGGAAATGTTCTATTTCTTCTTCCCGGTCACAGATGAGTCTTAGTGATACCGATTGCACTCTTCCCGCAGAAAGTCCATAGCTCAGTTTCTCCCAGAGGAGAGGACTGATTTTATACCCCACCAGTCTGTCAAGAATCCTCCGTGCTTTTTGCGCATTATATTTTGCGTCGTCGAGCTTTGTAGGCGACTTGAGCGCCTCCAGAACACCTTTTTTGGTGATTTCGTGGAAAAGCACCCGTTCTATATCCTTTTTCTTTCCGATCAGCTCTGCCACGTGGAATGCTATTGCTTCCCCCTCGCGATCAGGATCGGAACCGATGTATATCTTGTCGGCTTCCTTGCCTGCCTTTTTAAGCTCATCAACAACCTTTGATTTGCCTTTTACCGTCATGAAATGGGGTGTGAAATCCTTTTCGATGTCCACGCCGAGTTTGCTCTTCGGCAAATCCTTGATATGTCCGTAGGTTGCTTTAATGATAAAATTCTTGCCCAGGTATTTGGAAAGCGTTTTCATTTTTGTCGGTGACTCGACAACCAGAAGCGATTTAGCCATCTATGTTCTCCTTAATGCACATTAAGTGGGGCTCACGTCGCCCCCTCCAACGGCAAAGCCGTCGGAGCCTCCCCCTCTCGCTCGTGAACTCGCTAAGGGATTTCATTCAACACCGAGGTTTTGTATTTTCGTCCCTCGTCCTAGCGAAGCGAACGTCCTTCGTCCCTCGGTTACAGCTATCAGGTATCCTAATCATAAAACCATTAAAAATCAATGCTGTCTTTTTTTATCCGTTAATTTCATTGATCTTTTTCTACTTTCGTATATAAAATCCACCCGGCGCTTCCCGGATTATATCTTTCATTTCGAGTTTTGTGAGCATGGCCATAACCCCTTTTGGTTCCATACCGCTTTTTTCTATTATCTCATCGATATGAATTTTTTCGAATCCGATAACTGAAAACACCTTCTCTTCGTCGTGGTCAATCTTCACCGGTTCTTTTCGTTTAAACTCGTAACCGGGGAAACATGTTATAACAATATCATCAATATTGTCAACCAGCTTTGCCCCCTGTTTTATCAGTGTATTCGCGCCCTGATATTCTTCACGGAAAACACTGCCGGGAACTGCCATGACCTCTCTGCCGTATTCAAGGCCAAGCCGCGCTGTAATTAAGGAGCCGCTTTTCTTCGATGCCTCAACAACAAGGACCCCTTTCGATAACCCTGCTATGATTCTGTTCCGTTCGGGGAAATGGTATGCCAGAGGCTTCTCGCCGGGTGTGTATTCGCTCAGTAAAAGACCTTTTTCTCCTATTCTGTCGTAAAGCAGTCTGTTCTCAGGAGGATAGCAGATATCGATACCGCAGCCGAGAACGGCTATGGTCCCTCCCTTCTCTTTTAGGGCTCCCCTGTGGGCCGACGTGTCAATGCCCCTTGCGAGGCCGCTGACAACGGTAATCCCTACGGAGGAGAGCGTTTCGCCTATTTTTTCAGCAAGGTTTCTTCCTTCAACGGTAGCCTTGCGGGAACCGACAATAGCCAGCGTGTCAGCCTCTATCTCAAGAGTACCCTTTTTATAGAGCACAAGGGGTGCGTCAGGAATATTTTTCAATAACTGCGGATATCCCTTGTCGCGTATCGTAACAACACCTGCCGCCATTGCATCCAATTTTATCAGATCACTTTCTATCTTTTTCCAGCCCTTGAAGGACGAGGCAATGCCGCATAGATCATTACCAAAACATGCTGCCTGTGTTTCAAAGAGCGGGGCTATCTCGTCGTATGTATCAACGATAGTCCTCTTTTGGATATTGTTTATACCCTTCAGTCTTGAGAGCGCTATCAATGCAATTAGTTCATCCATGGGTAACCAGACGCTGTTTCATACATACCCTGAGAGGACCACAATCCTTCTCGCAGGTTTGTTTCAAGGCTTATCAAGTAATATCGGCCCTGTTTTATTTCTTTGTTTCCCCGCCCATTAGTCCCGATACATAATATGACCCGGTATCATAGATTTCCTTAAGAAATACTATCCTTGATGTATTATCTTTCCACCAGGCATCTTTCTTGAAATAAGACACTTCTACCGGCTTAATGATGTATAACACCTTGTCGTTATCCTGCGAAGCACCGTAGAGAAGATGAAACCTTTTTGATGCGTATTCCGGGACTAAAACAATAACCTTCTTATACCCCATGGCCCGGATTTTTTCCTTAATATTATTTACCTTAACAGTTTCTCCACCCGGCACATCGATGGTTTTCACTATGTCTTCCTTGATGCCCCTTGTTTTTGCCATTTTCGCGATAACGTCCTGAATACTGGTGCCGAATATTTTATCCTCTTCCACGTATATCGTTTTACCATTTCCTGCCCAGTATTCACGAAAGGCATCTGTGTAGAGTTCCCCATTTTTGTCTTCTGCAAATCTATGGACGAAAATCATATCAGCGGGGACAACCTTATCGGCATGCCTTAATTGTTTCGCAATCAGTTTCAGTGAAAAGGGGTGTATGAGGGCGCCCGTAAAGACCATACAAATCACAAGAATAAACAAAAGGCAGCCGCAACCTGTTTTTCCCTTATTTCCCATACTATCTTCCTCCTCTATGGGTATACGCGAATATTGTTGAACCCGTCCTTCCCGTTTATTTATTTTTTACTATATTCGTAAAGGATAATTGAGAGAATCACAAGCGGTGTTGTTTCTGTTCTAAATATGTTTTCTCCCAGAGTAGCCGAAGTAAAACCGTTTTCCTTGAGCCACTCAATTTCCACTTCGTCAATACCGCCTTCGGGGCCTATTACTATACAGAGTTCACCCTCTGACGGTGAAGAAAAAAAATCCTTCAGGGTATTCTGCTTTTCTTTCTCGTAGAGAACAAGCCGGGTTTTGATATCCTCGATGAAAGAGGGTATGCCTCGAAGCGGTGTGGGTTCCAGCACCTCGGGAATTGAAAAGCGTCCTGACTGGCGTGAAGCCTCGATGGTGATTCGTTTCCACCGGGCGATCTTTGCTTTTTCATTATCGCCGAACTTAACAACCGTTCTTTTGAAAATAGTCGGTAGGATCCTTGACACACCCAATTCTGTGGCCTTTTCAATGAGCCAGTCCATCCTGGGGCCCTTAATGGGGCTCACGCAGAGCGTCACTTTTCGTCTTTTTTCCTCAGGCTTGTGGACGACATCGAGGACCTGCAAATATATTTCTTTGCTCTTGACGCTCTGTATGGTACAGCGGTAAAGATATCCCTTGCCATCAATGAGGTCAATCCTGTCACCTTCTGTTTTTCGCAAAACAGTGGCAATGTATTTGTGCATGGGCCCTGCAACAAGGGCCATGCCATTTTTCAATTTCAATTTGTCGACAAATACCCTTCTCACTTCCATGATTAGTCTTCCGGAATTTTATAGAACTTCGATTCGTAAAGTCTGTGGTATCCTGACCATTGTTCGTCTTCCATATTTTCCTTCATGTATTCTTTCACACCCATCACCTTTGCGTCAAGGTTATCCAGATAGTGCACCACAAGGGCTTCAGTAAACATCGGTTTTTTCGGGGAGCCCCATTCTTCAACACCATGGTGACTGACAATGATATGTGAAAGCACATCGGCAATATGAGCAGGAAAATCGTTTACTTCACCAAGAAGTTCATCAAGGAGCATCACACCGAGCGTAATGTGGCCTAAAAGCCTTCCCCGATCGGTATATTTAAAACCTTTTTTTACATCCAGTTCTTCTATTTTACCGATATCATGGAGGAGACTGCCTGCTGTGATGATATCCGGGTTTCCCCCGACCACGCCTGCTGTGTGCTTGGCCATTCTTGCGACAGAAAGGGAATGCTCAAGGAGCCCCCCTATGTACATATGATGAACCCCGATGGAAGCAGGGTAGAAAAAGAATTTCTCCAGCAGGTCTTTTTTTGTGTTCAACACGGCAAAGAGTGCGCGGATGGAAGGGTTTTTCAGCTCTTCTACCATCCTGAAATACTCTTCTTTGAGGGCGTCGCCATCGACCTCGCTGGCGGGAAAGAACTGACGGATTTGCTCAAAAGGCATTTCTTCATCGACTCTTTGAATATCTGTTACATTGAGCTGAAGCTTCTCCTGGTAGAGCCTTGCCCTGGCTTTTACAAAGACAATATCATTTTTATCGAAAAGACCGTTTAATTCGTCAACCCTTTCCCAGACTTTACCTTCAATAACACCGGTATTGTCCCTCAGACTGATGTTCATATATTTCGAGTTCGTTTTTGTCGTATAGGTGCCTTTTTTTACAACAACAAAATAATCGTTGATTATTGCCTGTTCTGTGGTGATATCTTTAATGAATATCTTTTTATTCATGTGGTTCCTCATTGAAATGTTGGTAGCCTTTTTCAGTTAATAGGATCTCTTTGCCGTTTTTGAAAACCTTGACCCCTTTGCCCTTTGCAACTTTCCCGATCACCGAGATTTTGTGACCTTCTCGCTGAAGTCTTTTGACCTGGGGCAGTTTTTTCTGGGGGAAGGTGAAGAGAAGCTGGTAATCTTCACCGCCTGTCAGAGCAAGCTTTTCCATGCCCTTTTTTCGGAGTATCGCAGGGACAGGTATATTTTCAAGATCCAACCGGGCTGTTTTTTTGCTTTCCGCCATCATGCGTTCGAGATCGATGATCAGTCCGTCGCTTATGTCCATCATAGCAACCGTTATATCATGTTTTATCAATTCCTTCCACAGGGTATAGGGAGACCTGGGGTCCATAAAGCGTTTCAGGCACTTTCCGGAGCCTGTCTCTGTTATGCCTTTCTGCAATAAATGCAATCCATAGGCAGCTTCGCCGAGATACCCTGTGACAGCAATAAGATCACCCTCTTGGGCCTTATCGCGGCCGAGGTATTTTTTCGTGACCAGTTTGCCCACCATGGAGACATCGATAAAGAAACTGTCGGCGCCCACAGTGTCGCCGCCGAGAAGGATGATGTTCAACGCCCTTGAGGCGTCTTTCATGCCCTTATACAGTCTTTCGATATCAGGAGAGCTCATTCGGGCAGGCACTCCGATGGTGACGAGGAAATAGAGGGGCAGGGCGCCCATGGCCAGTATATCGGAGACATTGACGGCGATGGCCTTTTTGCCGACATAGTAAGGATCAAGAAAAGAGAATTCAAAATGGACATGCTCCACCATGGCATCCTGAACCAAAACGTATTGCCCACCGGACATAGTCACGACTGCCCCGTCATCGCCTATGCCACGGAGCACATTGTCGGAGGTCTTACCGAACTTTTTCAGTTTTTTAATAAGGTTATTTTCAGATATTTCCATAACAGGGGAAATAATAACAATTTATTAACGCATTTTGCAAACCGTATGCTATTTGGGGTGTCAGTGTCCGGCCAACGGCTTGGAGGGGAAAGTCCATATGCGCGTTCTGGTGTGCCTTACGCCTTTCGACATACATGAGTATAGTCTC
>PNOF01000042.1 GCA_013824645.1 Syntrophus sp. (in: bacteria)
TTACATTTTAACAGCTGTTTAAAGCTCCCTACGATCAGACTGCATCGGCCCCATCTTACCCTTGAAAAAGTCTATAATGCCATGGCACATAGCGGCAAGATGTTTCGTTTCACCATGCAGCACGTATTTGATAGCATAGATTAACCTGCCTATAGTAAAATAAAGAAGAAAGAACAGCAGGATAAACTTGTTTTTTTGATGTTTGAACATGAAATAAAGACGGTTGCGATGGTTGTAATACAGTGACATGGGAGATGCAAGTCCACCAGTAGAACTGCTTTCATTATGATATATCACTGCATTTGGAACAAATTTAATCTTGGCACCCCACTCTACGGCACGCTTAACTAAATCTGTATCTTCCCAGTAAAGAAAATACTGCTCATCAAAATATCCAATTGCTGCGAATATGCTGCGTGGAATTAACATAGCACATGCACTTGTCATGGTTGCAAACCTGATTTGATTGCTGCCTGACGAATCTTCTTTACCATAGAACCACCGGACATTCATGCCACGGCAGTAATCAAAGAAACCTATTGCGTTGTTAATCAAAGTCTTATCATTTTGGGAGTAGATCTTCGGAACGAGTATGCAATCTGGCTCCTTCTGGACCATCATGTACCGCAAGAACTCCGGAACTACGAGCGTATCAGTGTTGAGCAAAAGCACATAATCACAGCCATGCTCCAAACACCACCGGATCCCAACATTATTCCCCCCGGCAAAACCTCGATTGATGGAAAGCCTCAATAAAGTCACTGAAGGATAGTTTGCAGTAATATCTTCCGGGGATAGATCAGTAGAAGCATTATCAACAACAATGATTTTCGTGTCGGTGTAATCAATATGCAGCAGCGAATCCAGACAATCCATAAGAAACGGAAGGCCGTTGTAATTTACAAGAACAATTCCTACCAACTGGTCAGTCTCCATGATGCTCCTGAGGCCGCTTGGCTATCAGCGTCCAATGCCAGCAGAAATCGCGTAAAATGGGGATTCTAGATAGAAAATCGTCACATGCAACAAGTGCCCGCTGCGAAGCAGATGGTAGATCAAGCAATCGTGCAACTGGTCGTTCCCTATTGATGTATGCTAACGCCGTCTGGATGAAGCCATTTATGTACCAAATACGCTGCAGGCTCACCTTTTCTAATCCTCCCGCTTTAAGGAAACGATCGAAATCATCTGCATCAAACCCCGTCGTTTCCATATCACCCACGGAAGCTTCGCCGGGAGCAATGCACCGGCGCGGATGCAAGAGCCTGCCAAAAAAGCGCAGTGTCGGATAGACCGTGTAATATGGCCAACGGTTAGGTTCAAAACCGATAACCAACATACCACCCGGTTTTAGCGCGCGCTTGGCTGCAGCAATAAAGCGTTCAGGTGCAGGCAAATGGTGAAGCGACCCTACAATCAACACACCATCGAGACTATGGTCCTGACAAGGTAGTTGTTCCGCATCGCAAACGACGAATATAGTATGGGAGGTCTGCCCATCATCGTTTACTCGCTTGCGCGCTGTTTTAACCATACCAATAGCAATATCACTTGCAATGACAGTAATTCCCATATTTTTCAGTCGTACTGCTTCGAGACCGCCGCCACAGCCGACCTCCAAGATAACAGCACTGTTCTGACACTTGAAGAAACAGCTCAAATAATCCTCATGATATCGAGATACGCGGTATGAAAACCTCATGTTACGTTCTGCAAATTCATCAGCAGCATTTGAGTGAAACTCGGCATCAAGCATTTTAAATTTGTCCAAGTTCGATGGCAACAGGATCGGAATGCCATCATCCATGGGATATTCTGATTTGCACGACATGCATACCACCTGATTAGCACTCGCACTCCTCAGAGTACCTTTGCACAGCGGACATACCAAATATGTCAATATTGAATCAGGCATAGAGGTATCTTTTATCATGATTGATTCTTCGCACTGGTTTGCGTCATGGCCCTGATAATTTCTGCAATTCTGTCTGTCGCCTTGCCATCTGCGTTAAGTACCCATTTGTGCAAAAAACGACGCCGTGCCGGCTCAAGCGCGGCCATGGTCTTTTCGCGCAATGGCCCTGAAGCAATGTCTAAGATTTGCGCGATTTCAATCGCAGAACGGGGAACCATAGTGGCACCACTTTCAATGAACTGATCGTTTCCAAACCAACCAGGGTAGGCCGGGGTAATGGTTACCTTGTTTGCAATCATCGCATCTAATGTGGTGGTTGAACCTAGAGAGATAAATGCATCACATGCCCTGATCAAATCATGGATATTGGCCCGATGATCCGCAAAAACAATATTACGTCTTTTTCCCGCAATTTTTATAATCTCGTTCGCTTGGTTCAAGATTGGATGAGGTTTGACTATCAAAGTCAATTTTGAACTTCTGTCTGCCGCTGCGAACAAGTCTTCTGTTATTTTCAAACCAAGCCTTTTGACTTCAGAATAGCCTGGAATATAATAGCTTGCGGCAAACAATACTATGGCGTGACCTTTTGGTATCTCGAACTGTACATGGACATTTGATTCTTTGGTGAAGTCGTCATTGACCAGCTTGTCATGCCTTGGTGATCCAGTCACAGTAATTCGTTCAGAGGGTACTCCATACTCAATCATGATACTGCGCGATTGTTCGCCAAAAGCAGCCACACGGTCAGCTAATGAAAACCTATGTTCTACTGAATCTGGTAAAGCTAAACCATACTGGATCTCAATTGAAGGAATATTGAACCGTTTACCAAAAAGATAATAAAACCGAGTTCGTGGATCTGCCACATCGCCAGAAACAATCAGAGTTGGCTTGTGGCGCTCAAGGATATGACTGGCTACAGCAGCATGCGGCAATAACTGCGGTAAACGTTGTATGAAAAGCCATCTAAAAACGGCTTGCATCTCTGATATAAGAAGCTTCTCTTCCTTTTTTAAAACATATTCCAACGCACGCATGGACTTGAGCTCAGCGCTGACTTCTTTCAATTCCCCAAGCATTGTCTGGTGATGCAATTCTGTCTCTCTGTTCCAGTGTTGCCAAACATTGTGGATTCCGGAGCCATTAACATCGGTATGCTTAGTTTTTTCTGGCCACGAATCCACAATGATAATGTTTTTCGACAAACCCGACGAAGACAAGCGCATGGCCACCGGCTCAAGCACCTCCAGATAGATTATTGGACTGAATCCCAAGATTAGAATTGTCGGGTCTATTGGCCATTCAATGCATCCTCTCATGCCTCGCTTTGCAGTGAAATACTCTAAAGCGCTCTGTTTTGCCCGACCGAAGTACGGCCTTAAGCGACGGAGAACAGAAGCCTGCTCTTTCTTGGACAAAAAGACCCTGGGCAAGATATAAATGGCCAGTTCCGGGCACATTAGACCCCAAAGCGGTATTCCCTGTACCGTCATTGTTTCTGAAAGTGTTTTACCATTTGGCAAGCCGGTTGATCCCCAAACTTCCAGCAAAACGGCTATTTTCTGATAGAGGCTGGCTGTATCCGTATTAATCATCGCCTCTCATCTATCATACAGAATCATTTAATCAGCCCTTTGAGATCGCGCCAATGCATTAACCGAAAATCCATCTTTATTTCTTGAGTTGCCAAATAGATGAGTGGCAAACATCCCAGCGTAAACAAGAACAATTGGGCGCCAACTATCAGAAGGTTCCGAGACATGCTCGCCTGTCCGGTATATTTAATCATCCACTGTACAGCGTAAAGGATCACCAGCATATAAACAAACGGAATAATAATCTTGGCAAAATATTTCACCCAGTCTCGTACATTCCGGGTATAGTGAGATAACGCGTACCCAATGAGGACTAAGGCGTAGCATAAATAAGTTATCATCGTACCGCAGATCGCTATCCCTTCGATGCCCCACTTCATCCGGACGCTCAACAAATCTAACGAAACATTAAGAAACAGAGCAAACAGTCCGAAAAAAATATTCTGCTTTTGCTTGCCTATAATGACCAAAAAATAATCAGTAATACCAACTATACTTAAGAAAAAGATACCCAGCAGGACAATTCTGGCCGCTTCAATTCCCTGCACATAGGCCGGCAAAAGTAACCCGATGATGAACGGTAGAGATAAATATAGTGGGCCTATAAGTAGCGGCAGAAGACAGCTCAACAGCACTGATGGTATTAAAACAAAATTTCGCAATGCGCCGATCTCCTTCCCCGATTCACCGTAGCGATGTGCGATCCGCGGGTATAGGACCTGAATGGCCATCGAGGGCACGAGAGATATTAGGCTTGTCATCAGAAGAGCAATGCTGAAATAACCCAATTGCGTTGCTCCCATGAATTTGATAACAATAAGGCGGTCAACAGTGGTTAAAAGACCAATGACAACAGAGGAAATTATGATAGGCACCCCTACTTTGATCAGCGGCCAGGATACCCGGAATTCAATTGTGGGCACGTTCTTCGATTTTCGCAAGGATAACACGATAAGTAAAATAATAAATTGTGATAAAATAGCGGCAATAACGCGTCCGGTAAATCCATATTGAAAGAGAAAGATTATGATCAAGAATGTGCTCAACAGTGCAAAACCAACCTGTAGTTTGCTAAGCAAAGCAAAATCGTTATTGCACCGTAGTACAGTAGAATAGTATGCATAAAGGCGAAGAAGAATAATGACAATAGCCATACCCCTTAATCCAACGACCATAAGCGGCGAATGGCCGGGCATAAATGAAATACCCAAAACGATCAGAGCGACAACAATCGAAGAAATAATCGTAGCCGCCAAGGCATTAGATTCTATTTCACCGGCTCTCGCCAGATCTCCTTTTCCTCTGTAGAAGGGTAAATCCCGACCCATCGCAGGCAAAATGCCTAAATCAAAATAGGCACCATAGACCAACACCAGCGTCACTGCGTTCCAAATCCCGAAATCAGTCGGGCCCAGCAGTCGCGCAGCAACGAACCCGGTTACCAGCGCCAGTGCTTGCGCAATCAAGGAACTGCCAGAATAACCCAGCATATCCTTTAATATCTTAACTTTATTCGACATGCAGCCAGATAGATATCATGATCTTGTTCAGACCGGGGTAAGGGTTTGTAACAAAAAAGTTTAGAGTTTTTTTATAGAAATGACAGCATATAGACATGTGGAGACCTTTCCTTAGCAGCCAAGATTATTTGTGCCTCAGAACCTACGGTATTGGTACCTTGTACAGCAGGAAGATGGGCCACAATCGTATCAACATAGCCCATTCTAACTCCAGCGCTCATCATACGATTCTGCAGATCGTAATCGCAAGGACGATTCCAGCTTTTTCGCCAACTTTGGATGTTCCATTTGAATAAATTAAGATATGAGCGATACATCCATGCCGGCATGCCACCAATCGGTGGATCGTAATCAGTCGGCCGACGTAAAATAGTATCGCCATTTTTTACACACGTGTACGATGCTGATACAAATTCAAAACTTCCTTTTTGAGCAAATCTTAATAATGTATCAAAATAATTGGGCAACAGAACGTCATCGTCACTCATCCACGCGAGCCACTTGCCTTTTGCCAGTTGGAGTCCTTTATTTCTTGGCGCAACTCCTTGCACAAACCATCGGTCTAAAGGATCTTTCGGATAATTACCTCTTTGGGGTAGATCAAAAAACCTGACTCTATGGTCATTTATCTTTTTTATCAATTCGGGTGTGTCGTCGATACAGCGATCTCCAATTATAACAATTTCAAAATTTTGATATGTTTGATTTAAGATGGAAGGAATTGTTCTTTCTGTTAAAATTTTACCTCTGTTGTAAGTAGCTATTATTAGCGATATCAAGGGATTCTCGTCAATAATTAAATACAAATCTTCATGTTTATTTCTACTGTGTGACAACAAGTGTTTTTCTGTTAATCTGTGTTTTAAGTTATAAGCCCCACATATCATTTTATTAATATTATTAGCCATGTTTGCTTATTCCTTGATGATTACCGACATGGTTGTTTCCCAAAAATCATGGACTTTAATGCCTTTTGGTCCAAAATATTCTGATGTGGCTTTTCTTACACCTGACCACCCTTCTTCTGTAGCAACATTGTCATGAATTATTAAGAAGCCACCCTTCTGTACCCGATTCCAAAAGAAATTATAAGTGTCTAAGGCTGGCTGATACAAATCGCAATCAAAAAAGACTAACGAGAATTTTTCATCATCTTTAACTTTATTGAATGTTTCAGGAACAAATCCTTTTATTAGCATAGATTGTTGAAAAACAGAAAATAGGTTTGTTATTAAATTAAAATTATAATCGTAATTATATGCATCCTGTAAGTATTTCGGGTCATTATCACTGAGCTGATTAAACCCTCTAAACGAATCAAAAATGTAATATTTTCGCATATCATTATAAAGTATCATTGCACTTAATAAAAAATATGCATTCCCACCTTTATAAGCGCCTACTTCCGCAATTGAACCGCTTAACTTATTTGTCATATTGAGCACCTCTAAAAGCAACCAATTACCCAATACTGTTGTCTCAAGGGGTGTGATAGAATTAAAATTAAAAGATCGTGCATACGTGAAAAAGTTATGCGAGAAGCGCTTCCCAAAAACCTCGTGCGCTTTTAATTCAAAGTCATTTTTTATGAAAACTGCAAAATCCAAATAATTGTCACCCAAAATAAAACCTTCATCACTCAAAGCTTTATTTATGGATTGAATGGCAGTAGATGAATGACCAAAATTGATTACAACTATATTATTTTTGTCTTCTATAAAAAGCTTTTCAGGTGAATAAATAGGAACATTCTCAATTTTCTTCCCCTGCTTTCCAATTGAAGAGTCAACACAATATGTTACTTTGGAATGCTGGGCATTGCGTAAGTACAACTCAAAAATAGGACTTGCCCCCCATGCAATATATTTCTTATTCTTATTAAACATGATACTAATACGCTCCTATTATAATAATTGTTCTTGGTTAATTAAGAACTGACATGCCTTTTTAGACTATTTTTTAGTTCAATGAATCCTTTAGATTCCCACTGAGCTAAATTTATTTCACTATTTAACAACTGCGTACGAGCATTCGGGAAACCATTCCCAATAAAATTGAATAAGTTAGCCGTAGCAACAGCATCTACTATATCGTGCTGGAGGCCATCTATAAGATGATGCCAATTTCCAGCCCCGCCGGCAATGATAATTGGCACATTTGTGATGTTATTTAATTTTATTAAAAGGTCGAACATATAACCGTGACCAGTTCCGTCTTTATCCATCGAATTAATATAAATTTCTCCAATACCAAGAGAAATAATATGCTCGATATGCTCAGATAAAGGTAACTCGATTTTCACTGACCCATTATCAATATAAATTTCAAAGTCGTTTTTTTGCTTTTTAACATCAACGGAACCAATAATACATTGGCTTCCGTATATACTGACTAACTCCCTTATAAAATCTTGTTTATTATATAAAGCTGAATTAACGACTAACTTATCTGCACCTGAATTTAAAATTGCTTTCGCATGCTCAGGCGAGGTAATTCCTCCTCCGGCAGAAATAGGAATAAAACATTCTTCACCAATTAACTTGATATGATCACAGAATCGTTTGATGTTTCTTTCATTGCGGGATACATCCAGGATTATCAACTCATCAATTGTAAAGGCGATATTTTTGAAATCGTAATTAGTTTTCAACCACTCAATATTGCCAGCACGTTGCAGCCTGAAGTTCCTGCTGAGCATAAACCCGCCGTCATTGTACAATAGCGTAAAAATTAATCTTTTCTTAACCATCAAAAATTCTTAATAAAGTTTTTCAGCAATAACAGTCCGTTTGTTTGACTTTTCTCCGGGTGGAATTGCGTGCCGCAGATATGCTCCTTTTCAAAAGCAGCAATAAATGGCTCGCCATGAAAACATATTCCAACACCATATGGTTGTTCAGTATATTTCATTCTATAGCTGTGCGTAAAATAGAAGTCGACCTGTGCATCCAAGCCATCAAACAACCTACTTTTGTGGGTCATGGTAACAGTATCAAAGCCAACATGAGGTATTTTCAAACCTTCAGATTTCTGGACATCAAAACGTTCGATCAAGCAATCTACCAATCCGAGGCCTTCGCGAAACCCATCTTCCGTACTTGACAATCCCATCAACTGCATACCCAAGCAAATGCCTAATATGGGTATTTTCCCATAAATCACGGATTCTCTCAGGACTTTTACAAGATCCGTGGTGTGTAAATGTTCCATGGCTCTATAAAAAGAGCCCACTCCGGGTAATATTATTCTATCGGCTGTGCTAATAATATTTCGATCAGAAGTGATAATCGATTCGGCTCCTAAATAACGGATGGCCGACTGAATCGAAAAGAGATTTCCCATTCCATAATCAACAATGACTATCACGGCAAGCTCCTATCTGACTTCAAATGTCGGCAGCCACCTGCCGTCAACTTTAGTAAAGAGTTCTCTATTAGTCCATTTGTCCAGCACGGCATCAAATTCTTCATAAGTCATTTGATAATAATCCAAATATTGATGGATAAATTCTTCCGGATAGTGATTGTCATAGAGGCGCACCAATTCGACAGCTTGATCCCGCGTCATAGCGCCGCGCCTGATCTCGATTCCGGCATCCTGCGTCGCTCTGCCAAAACCAAATTTTAGGTACATAAGGTACGTATGCAAGGCATAAAGCGCCTGGTCGTTCTGTGCAAAATTGGTGAAGGTGCCGGCATTTGTGTCGTCAATTTCCTTTAACCCGCAATGTTCTTTGGCAATGAGGTAGTTCTTGTAAGAATCCCAAGCTTCAAAATAGCTCCAGTGGGTAAAGCATAGATCTTTCCCGACCAGGTCTGCCTCGGAAGGGAACGTAAAGAAATAAAGATCCTTTTCCTCTAAGTCCAACTTGTTGAAGACTTTTTCATAGCCTGCCTCGAAGTAGATACGCTTCATATATTCCAGATCGAATAGGCTCTTGTTTCTGGTCTCGATAGAACCACCATATTCCATTTCGCCGTCTTCCCCATAAAACAACAGCGGAATATTAAAATTGACGGCTACCCTGATCACAGCGGAGAAAATGGCAATCAACCAGCCAAAATAGGGGAAGCCCTTCTCGACGAAGCCCAATGTGTTTATCTTACGCATGACATTCACGTCGGGACTCACATGAATGTGATTAAACCCATGATTGATAAAATTCATCAGGTTCTCATTGCCTATGGCCAATTCTAAGGCGGGCCGCACCGTAACAGCCAGGGGATGCATTCCATACAAATCTCTCAATCGATAGGCAACACTGCACCCATCTTTCCCGCCGCTGACCGGCACAATGCAGTCAAAACCCCCGGTTGTTGATCGATATTTATTAAGCAGGTCATATAAATCCTTCTGTCGAGGTGCCCAATCCATCTTTTTTTTTATTTCCATCCACTGACAGGCATTGCACCATCCGCGTTCGTCAAATTGAATCCTCGGCCGCGTTGACATATTTAAACAATGCGTACACCAAAACACTTTTTGTTCCATATATTTTTTCCTTTCTAACCTTTCATTTTTAAAAACTCAGCTATCTTGAAATCTAAATCATCATCAATATCTATTGATCGTTCTTTAGGCATGACGTATGCCTTTGTCTTTATTAAAAATATTTTCCTTCCCTCTTTCAGAACGTTTTTCCACCAAACATAAATCGAGGCATTCATATCATAGACTTTCGGGGCGGCCTGTCTCGTTGAAAAACACCCTTCCTTTACAAGCTTTACAAAGCCGTCCGAACCTTCTTCAACCATATTGAAATAGGGATTCCTGTGTGCCTCAGCTACGGAAAAAACATTGTCGGCATTTTCCTCCACCAAAAGGGTAACACTCTTATTGATGTCTTCGACGCTTCTTAGGGGTGTTGTTACATGGAGAAGCACGAGTATGTCAAAGAGGCATTGGTCTTTGTCTTCGAGCCAGTTAATTGCATGCAGTAAAACATCTACGGTAGCAGCGCTGTCTCCTGCAAGCTCCATCGGCCTCATAAAAGGTACTTCTGCGCCATATTTCTTTGATATTTGAGCGATCTCCTCGGCCTCCGTTGAGACGATAACACGGTCGATGTATTGTGATTGCCTTGCCTGTTCAATTGTATGGGCGATAAGAGGTTTCCCGCAAAACATCTTGATATTCTTACCCGGAAGTCCCTTCGACCCCCCCCTTGCGGGAATCACACATACTACAACATGATCTTTATACATGGTCGCCCTCTATTAACTTCAGTACTTCAATGCCGTCATCCAGCGTGATTTGAGGTTCTTCATCTTTCTCAATGCATTCAATAAAATAATTCAGCTCACTCCTGTATGATTCATCAATATCAAATAGATGCGCATCTTCAATTAATGATGTTTCGCCGCTGTTTTTTTGCATCTTTATATACTTCTTAATAAAATCGCATTCGAGAAGGCCATCACTACCAACTATATTTATTCCCCTTTTCTTATCGTGGCGGAGGTAGTCCATATGCACACTGCACAAAAATCCGTTTGAAAATCGATATATGCCTTCAAAAATGTCCTCGGAATTTATATCAAGGTTGCTTACCTTTGACTTCATGATTTTCCATGAAACAGGATCATCGAAAAGATTACGCATATAATCTATTTCATGAGACAGATCTAATGCTGCGCCACCGCCTTGTTCCTTTCTAGCGCTATAACTTTCCCGGTAATCGATCAATGGTCTCCATGAAGGCAAATACTGACCCACTTCTATTTCAGCAAAGTACAAGCTGCCAATAGCTCCCGAGCTTATTTGGTTTTTGAGATATTGTATCGCACCTAAAAATCTGAAATTATACGCAACAAAAATCTTTATATCACTCCTTTCAGCTATCTTTTTAAGAGAAATCGCCTTTTTTACAGAGTCGGAAATGGGTTTTTCAATGAACAGATGAATCCCGGATTTAGCAAGAATATGGGCAGTCTCAACATGTTTATATGTTTCGTTCGCAATGATCGCAAAATCAAATTGTCTCCCATTGCTCATCATAGAAGATAATTCTTCAATAGAACGTACTAATTTCAGTTTTTCTTTTTCCAGGTGGTTTTGAAAAGAATCGAGGTGGTCGGAACAGACAGTCACCCGATCGACTGCCTTCAATTTTAAAAGATTATCGACATGTCTTTTGCCGATGGAACCATATCCAACCACGAGTACATTCATTCTATCGTTTTCGAATTTCAGCAGGCCGTCCAGCCACCATCAACAACCAGATTGTGCCCCGTCACATATAATGAGGCATCCGAGGCAAGATAGAGTACAGCCCCCACCATGTCTTTCGGGGTTCCCATCCTCCCGAGTGGTGTTTTAGCCGTGTATTTTTCAACAAAACCTTCTGGTTGACTGTCAAAAACGCCTCCGGAAGAAACACAATTTACGCGAATGTTATCTTTTGCATAATATGAAGACATGTATTTTGAAAATGCGATCACACCACCTTTTATGGCAGAGTATGCCACCGGCATTGTCATCGGTGTCCCCTCATATATTGAAAAATCAGGAGCAACAACGCCGTAAATTGAGGCGAAGTTAATGATTGATCCTCCCCCCTGAAGCTTCATTTGCTCCGCCGTCTTTTGACAACACAAAAAGTAGCCGCCGAGATGGCTGTTCAGATTCATTTTCCAGGAATCAAAAATGACGTCCTCGCATCTAGCGCCCCAATCGCCTGTCCGTGGGTAGGCACAGTTTACCAGAATATCAATCTTAGTAAATTGATCAATTACAGCCTCTAAGGTTTGACCAATTGAATTTTCAGATGTAATATCGAGATGCTGAAAATTAACAGCGGCAAGGTTTTCCAAACCCTTCATTTGACGTTCATCTATATCAGCAACACAAACTGATGCTCCAAAATCGTTCAAACCCCGCACTATTTCCTTCCCGATTAAGCCAAGGCCGCCGGTTACAAGGGCAACCTTGTCTTTACATGAAAATAAGTTACGATACATTATTCCCCCCGCGCCTGCTGAAGTTGATGGGGAGACCCAATATCAAGCCACTCCTTTTCTATGGCAAAAGTTCCGCAAACCAGATTCTTTTTAAGGGCATCTTCGAACAGCGTCGTAATGGGGAAACAAATATTCTTTGGAATGGCAGCTACAGCCTGTGTTGACAGTATATAGATTCCCGCATTTACCATTTTTTCAAGAACAGGTTTTTCTTCTATGCCGACCAGTCTGTTATTTTGTATTTCGACACACGCATATGGCACCTGGAGAAAATGGGGATATATTCCCATTGTAGCGTAAAAATCGTCTTGACTGTGAAATTCGATCATATCGCCACAATTGACATCTACTACAAGATCCCCGTTCATAACCAGAAGGGGATGTTCGGGAATTTCCGGTAACAGTGAGATGGCACCGCCAGATCCAAGGGGTTCATCTTCTCTAAGGTATTCAATCGCTGCACCGTATTTCGAGCCATCTTCAAAATAGTCCTCAATTACCTGCGCCAGATGGTTGACTGAAAGAAAAATTCGACGAATCCCATAACTGACAAGGTGCAGGATGATGCGCTCAAGTATTGGTCTGCCTGCAACCCTGACCATTGGTTTGGGTATATTTTCAGTTAATGGCCGTAATCGCATCCCCTGGCCACCTGCCATTACAACAGCCCAGTTTGGCCGTGGGATATTCCCCAACATATCATGCAGGAGATGGAGCCCAATCACTTTACCCTGCTCGTCAACGATTGGAATCTGCTCAAACCTGCGGGCCTGCATGATATCCAGCACTTCGGCCCTGGGTACAGTCGGCAGCACGTAAAAACAGTTTCTATTGATATGGGCATCTATCGAACTGTC
Organism: Syntrophus sp. (in: bacteria); assembly: GCA_013824645.1. GTDB lineage: Bacteria > Desulfobacterota > Syntrophorhabdia > Syntrophorhabdales > Syntrophorhabdaceae > PNOF01. The sequence goes on from PNOF01000042.1 coordinate 12,850, forward strand.
TAAAGGACAGCCCTTCACCAAAGCTTTTCTAATATCACCGTCAGAAATCGTTCCGATAAGTCTGAATTCGCTGTCTACCGCTAGCGCGATGCCGGCCCCGCTTAAGTCCATACTTCTCATGCACTCGATGAGACTAGCGTCTGGATTTATATGATAATTTGTCATTTCTTTGTCTCTCTTGCACTTCTAAACATTCTTTCTCAGTATAAGGCGGCCTTTCTCGATCAAGAAAACTTTATATTATGGAACGTCTTTGTCGTAATACCAACGATATCGGTGTTTTCTATCAATCTGACAATCCTCGAATGTGTATCCGGTCGTTCGTAAGGATTTGAAATGTCCGACAGACTCTCCCGAAAGGCGGGCGATAGTGATATGTCTATTGACCGTCGGATTGACACGGTATCAGGCGAACAATTCAATGTATTGCCTGCCCTTATACGCCCTTTCTGCCGATCACCAATATTGACTGTAGGAATTCTGAAGCAAGGCGCCTCCACTATCCCGCTAGAGCTGTTTCCAATGACTGCCGCTGCATACTTCATGGCTGCCAGATACCGGTTTGCTCCCAGCGAAGCAACCGCAAGACAGCGTCCAGGTCGCTCCCTCGCAAAGGCTTCAATCATGTGGTTAATTACCCTGCTGTCCGTGTCGGCATTGGTTTTGGTCAAGATGACATTAAATTCGGGGAAAAAATCCAGGGCATCCAAAAGGCACTGGAATTGCTCTCCAGACGTTGCCTTTTCCAAAGTCACCGGGTGAAATGTTACCAGGAAATAGGGTTTTTCAAGACTGAATCCGATGGATTCCGCCAGTTCACCATGTTCCATAAACGACATACGCCGAATGTTTTCAACACCAAGGGCTCCAACGTTGAATACACGATCCGGAGCTTCCCCTAGTTGGATGATGCGCTGACGGTACACTTCGCAACTCGCGAAATGCAGGTGCGACATTTTTGTGATCGAGTGACGAAAAGCCTCATCGATTAAGCCTTCAGTCGATTCACCACCATGAATATGCGCAACAGGAATTCGACAAATCTGGGCAGCGGCCGCAGCACAAAATGCCTCATAGCGATCACCCAGAATTACTAAAATATCTGGAGAGTTACGTATCAGCGCTTCGCCATAGCCGATCATTGCCAATCCCATTGATTTGCAGATACCTGTGGGAGTATCGTGTGATAGAACCATTTCAACTGATTCGTCGACTTTAAAACCATCGGCTTTAATTTCATTGATGGTCATGCCATAATCTGCCGAAAGATGCGTTCCACTGACGATCAGCTGTAATTGCAGTTCCACTGATTTGTCTATCCCTTGGATTAAGCATTTAAGCAATCCGTATTCAGCGCGTGTTGAGGTAAATACAGCTGTTTTTCTCATCACACAATCTCGCGAACAACCATAAAAGCCTCTGCATAACGGCATTGGGCAAATGAACCGCGAATCAAAGCCTGCGAGCGAATACACTCTTCACTTCGCGGCATTGGATGCCTGCCCATTTCTGAAGCAAATATCTTGCAAATGGATATTTTCTTTTCAAACCATTCATCAATGCACATAAATCTATTTGGCGTGAACTGTAAATTCAGTCCGGGCAATGCATATTCTGTCTCACTGATTGTTTCCATCATGTAAACGTTCTTTACAAACGGGTACCGAAAAGATTTCACACAACTGTAAAGAGTTAAAAATACAGCCCTGTGGTCCCCATGAATATCGCCGTAGAAGGGTAAATAAACTGTATTTGGACGAATTCTCTCCACTTCTTTCGAAGCCTTGGTCATAAGATCGATTTCATCCTGATCCCCAACAGTAGCTGTAGGAACAAATAACTCTGTTATTGAGTCAAAATTGTACGCTTGTGAAACACACATAATTTCTTGAACTCTTTGCTCGACAAACTTTTTATCAAACAGTGGCGCGTTTGTAGGCAGACGACATCCTTCTGGAAGAAGTGTAATATCTCCTTTGTGGCTAATAGTGACCGGCAGCCCTTCTTGATCACGATAATACATCGCTGTTACAATTAACCAATGGATACGCTGTCCTTCAGCCTTGTGGCGTAAAATTGTGCCCCCGGCCCCGAGCGTTTCATCGTCTGGATGAACAGCCAGAACCAAAATGTCGTCCATTATAGGTACTCTCCAACTGCGGGCGTGCTGTCAAATTCTGCGCAATCGAGCCAGACTGCGCCTATGCCGCATTTTATAACAATTCCGTCATTCTTTTGACTCAGTATTTTACCGGGCTCAATGTTATCCAAATCACAGTCGACAACCTCCGCTCGCCAAACCTTCACTTCCTTGTCTTTGTAGGCCAAATGAGCGCCAACATACGGATGGGTTAACGCGCGAACCAAATTATATATGGAATGATCTGCCATACGGAAATCTATTTTCCCGTCACCTGCGTATCGCTTTCGCCAATAGTTTGCTTGGGTGTGATTCTGCGTGAGCCTGGTGTAGGTATTGGATTCAAGTTTTGGCAGGAAGTCCCTGATTTGTCTCTGTGCAGTTGCTACGACACGCTCATATAGATCGCGGGCTGAATCTGTTTCACGGATTTCAACCGGCTCCTGTGATAATATGTCTCCACTATCAGCTCCTTCATCCATAAAGAAAAACGTTGACGCGGTTCTATCAAGACCTAACGCAAGCGCCCAAATTAAAGGATGCCTGCCTCGATTCTTCGGCAATTCAGCAGGATGAAATCCGATAACGCCTAAAGGAGGTAGCATCAAAAAATCTTTCTTAAGCAAACGAGACCAGCCGATGCAAAACACTATGTCAGGCTTTATATTACGAGCCCAATCCATTGCATCCGCGCAGTTAACGTCGCTTGTCTTCAGTAATGGTATCCCTTTTAGTTCACAGATTGATGAGATATCCACATAATCAGAGTTTATGCCTGCATCGGGTTGTGTGATGCACCCCACTACATTACCTTTAGCTTCCAAAACTGTCGCCAGAGCATGGTAACTGGACTGGACCGCCCCAATAAACAATATTTTCATGTTTCAATGACCTCATCAGCGGTGTAATTACGATCTGCTTGCTTTCCAAGAAGTTCATTCCAGCGCATTGGATTGATCCCGGATCGCCCAACTCGTTTTACACCCAAATTATTTTCGTCAAAAACTTGGCCCTTTGTAATTACTTTTGCAGCGACAATACTTTTTCTGACAACCGCTTTGTTTTTTAATTCAGATGGCGACAGTTTCTTGATTCCAGAACCTAAAGCTTTTTCGATGTTTCGGATACCTGATATCATGGCGGATAGTTCATGGGGTTCCAATGACGCTCTGTGATCCGGGCCGGGCAAGTTCCGATCCAGGGTAAAATGCTTTTCAATGACAGATGCCCCCATTGCAACTGCGGCTATCGGCACTTCGATGCCGGTGGTATGATCCGAGTAGCCTACATAGATACCCGGGAAAGCATTCCGTATGGTCAGCATGGCTCTCAGATTGACATCCTCAAAAGGGGTCGGGTATTCGGTGTTGCAGTGAAGAACGGTAATGTTTTCCCAAGGCGTTCCGGATTCGGTAAGAGCATCCAGGGCGTCTTCTATTTCACCCAGATCGGCCATACCGGTAGACAGGATCAGCCGTTTTTTCAATGCCCCCAGTTTTCTCAGATAGGGCAAATTGGTAATTTCGCCTGAAGGAATTTTGAAGATTTCTAGCCCAAGACGTTTCAGCAGATCTATGCTTTCAAGATCAAAAGGTGTTGATAGAAATTGAATGCCTTTGTGTTGACAATATTGATATAGCTGGGCGTGCGCCGCTTCATCCAGCTCAAGTTTCTTGACCATCTCCAGTTGCGATTCATTTGAGCCGGTGGTTTCCTTCTGGTAGCCAGCTTTGGGTGCATTGACGGAAATGACCTTTTCGGCCTTGAATGTCTGAAACTTAACGGCATCAGCTCCGGCAGTGACCGCCACATCAATCAGTTGCAGCGCCATTTCCAGGCTTCCGTTATGATTGACACCGGCTTCGGCAATAATGAAGGTTTTATTATAGCTCATAGGGTATATAGCTCAAAGGTGAAAGAGAGAAGCTCAAAGGTGAAAGGTGATTGGTTGATATCGGCTTCGTCATCATGTTCTATGCAACAATTTTAGCAGGAACTCCTATAACCCCTGTATTGTCCGGCACATCATTAATCACAACAGCACCCGCAGCCACTACAGAATTATTACCAATTGAAAGACCCTGGATCACGGTTGCACCAGCACCAATAAAGGCACCAGCACCAATATTGCACCCACCTGATATGGTTGCACCAGGGCATATATGAACATGCATTCCAATTTGACAGTCATGTTCTACTATTGCTCCAGTGTTAATAATTGTATTTTCTCCTATTGTGCTATTTACTTGAATAATTGCTCCAGCCATTATCTGTGCGCCTTCCAACAATTGCACATTTCCTGCGATGATGGCTTTAGGATGAAATAAGAATGGTACTGAAAAACCTATTTCCTTGATTCTTTCATATAAAACTTTTCTTTTAAAGTTATCTTTTATACTTCCAACTGCAATAATGGCATAGTTTAATCCATGAGAATACAATTTGCCAAGAACATCATCATTACCTAAAACAGTTATTCCTGAAACCATTTCACCAACTTTAAGCTGCGGATCTATAATCCCCGCAATTTCGTACAATTCACTTAAACTGATTAAGTCTATCAAGACTCTTGCGTGACCGCCAGCGCCGATTAATATAATTTTTTCTTTCATAAAAAATTATAGCTCAAAAAGAGTAGCTCAAAGCTAAAAGGGAAAAGCTCGAAGGAGAGAAATGAAGATATAGGCTCAAGATAGAAGCTCAAAGCTAAATGGAACTACTTTTTGTTGAGAGCGTTAATAAGACCCTTTATCATCGAAACAATTTCTATCCCTTCTTTCTCATGCTGTGAATATGCGGAATCGCTTATCCACTTCTTTCTACGAAATACTTCCAGCAGTGTTATTGTCTCATACAGGGAGCCACGGGCAATATAACAAAATTGCACAAACTCCTTCTTGGAATTCCTTCCTTTTCCCTCAGCCAAATTCATTGATACGGATGTTGAAGAGGCCTCAATTTGTTCAAAAAGACGATAATGCCTTCTACCTGTGTCGACTGTTTCAACAAGCTCAATAACCCTCACTGCAAAATCAACAGCCCGATTCCAAACATCCAAATCTTCATAACCAAGTTTCATTTTCCCGTCTCTTCCTGCTTCTATCTTTCGGCTTTCATCTTTGAGCTTTGAGCTTTTAGCTTTTAGCTTTTAGCTTTGAGCTTTTAGCTTTGAGCTTTTAGCTTTTAGCTTTTCTCTCCCTCTCACTTCTTCATTGTAAGAACAATTTTTTCTGCAGCAACCTTTGATTCAAACTCGATTTTCTTAAACTCGATTTTAAACTGCTCCATATTGTTGTTAATCGAATCCTTTATCTTAGAGCTTTCTTTAACCGTTAATATTTCCGCTTTGCCAGATGTCTGAAAATTCTCAAGAATCTTTTCGATACCTATTTTACTTATTCTTTCCATTCGGACCACTCTCCTTTCAAATTATTCCTGAATATGCCGAAAGGCTTAATGCCGACATCATATATTGTATATTGGTTATCCTTGCTTATATATATCTTCCCTTGAAATACTGCAAATAAAACATCCTCGATTGAGCCCCTGCCGGTAGCATCCAGCAGAATCAATCCATTTGCTTTGTCCCCCGCATACAACCGGGAATCACTTAGTTCTGCTACCCATATGAATTTAGGCATGGTCTTAGATATAATCAATTCCTTAAGGATGTCATCGGCATTTGCATCGGCTGCGATTCTCGTTTTCAAAGAGCGGGAGGAAGTAAGAAAAAACCTTAATACTATCGGATCAGTGACATTCGGCTTAATAAGTTTGTCTAAGATTTCAATAGCAAGCTTGTGGCCCTCAAAGGCTTCTAAATATATTTTCGGATACAGAGGCACTACAAAGCTGACAATCTGAAGGGTTTTGAATTTGATATCATCATAGTAGCACGCCGGTTGCGCAAACGAGCAGGACTGGTATGGCGGAAAGTTATCATCAATGACAACATAATCCTTCTGAAAATCGGCTGTATCAATAATTCCTACCCTTGTATTTTCAAGCTCAAACGAAACGTTTTGGTCGCCAAGGTCATCTTTTATGGGAATTTCATGACCAATAAGCACGACAGCGTGACCTATGTGTTCATTTTGAAGACCAACGATTACAGGAATACCAGATTCAATATAAAATGAAAGTATCCTTTTGAAATCATCCTCGTTGTTTTTATATGCCTCTTTTGCATAGACTCTTGCTCCAAACCCAAAGTCCTTGAAGGTAAAGGATATCTGATTTATCGTTAATCCCCTGGAAGGAACCATTCTTTCAGATGCGGGACCAGACAATGTTGCGACAATCTGCGATGGTAGAACAGGATTATATTCGGCATACTTGTTTCCAAAATACTCCATGACACTCCAAACTGAGGTCTCGGCGCATGTAATATATTCGCCGTCCTGAGACGAATGGGGGAAAGAAAATACCGGAAGTTTAAACCCGTTGACAGAAAAAGTTTTTCTTCCCAGACAAGAAACAAATGATTGATTCTTCAGAGCCTTTGGCGACAACATCGTCTTTCCGAAGAACTGCGGATACGTTGGCCTTATTACGCATATTCCTAAAAATTTGTCCTTAATCGTTTCAGATAACTTTCCATCCCTGAAACTGTCCAAGTTCATCAGCCCATCGAAGAAAGACAATCTTATACAATTCCGTTCATAGGTTCGATGTTTTGACGAAAAGTAAAAATAATAGCTGTCTCGAAACACATTGTCCACATACGGGTATTCGATAAGGACAGCCAAATCGTCTCTCAGGTGCTTAAGGTAATTATCGATAAGATTTCTGCAATCATCTTTTGGAAAACCAAAGATATCATCAATTAATGAAACGAGTTCTTCCGTTAACTGATGCATATCTATGGCTTTGAATGTTATCCAGTCTGATCTGTTGCTTGTCATCACTTAATCACGCGTAAGTGTCACTTTTACTTCATCTTTTCTTTGAATATCTTAACATGCACCTTATTCACCCGTCCAGTTTTTGGGGAAATCATGCTATTCCTTTTTCACCTTTGAGCTTTAATCTCACACCCTCACACTACTGGGTATATTTACCACCCTGTCCTCAAGCCATTGTGCGTTTTCAAGGTTAATATGCTGACAGTGTTGATACATTGGTAACTTATTCATTAAAGTCCAGATTGGTCTCGACATGACTCTATTATTATTGCAATATTCTAGAAATTCATCGCGTTGCACTCTATCTTTTAAGATTATTGCATTTAGCCAGTAATTAGACCCACATCCTTCTGGTTCAACGAGAAATGATATCCCTAACTCATTAAAAAACACTTTATATAATGCTGCAGTTTCGCGTTTATTATCTAAATATTTCGGCAGGCTCTCCATCTGCGCGCAGCCTATTGCAGCGTTCACATTAGGCATACGATAGTTATAGCCGACCTCGTCATGAAAAAATTCCCACTTGTGAGAGACCTTGGCTGTTGTAGTTATATGTTTTGCCTGCCTTGCTATATTCTCATCATCGGTAATAATCATCCCTCCGCCGCCTGTAGTGATGAGCTTATTTCCATTGAAACTCAGAATTCCGATCTTTCCAAATATACCAGTATGTTTTTCTTTATAAAAACTACCAAGAGACTCTGCGGCGTCCTCAACTAAGGTAATATTATATTTTCCACAAATTGATTTAATATGCTCAATTTTTACTGGATGGCCAAATATGTGGACTGGAACACACGCAGAAATTTTATTGCCTGTTTGCTTATTATAACAAAATCCATCATCTTTAATGATAGTTTCGTTTTTTAAAAATTCCTCAAGTTTGACTGGCGACATTCCAAGGGTTTCTCTATCGCTGTCTATAAAGATAGGCTTAGCACCGCAGTATGTAATTGCATTTGCCGTTGCTACAAAAGTAAGGGCTTGGGTCAACACTTCGTCGTTATTTTTTACCCCTGCCAATAAAAGTGCAGCATGCAAAGCCAATGTACCATTTGCAGTAGCTATGGCATATTTAGCCCCAGTGTACTCTTTTATTATATCCTCAAAACGTGTAACGAATTCTCCAACATAAGAAACATACGTGGAATCAATACATTGATTTAAGTATTTCTTTTCATTCCCGATAAATCTCGGTTCATGGAGAGGAATTGTTCCATTGCTGCCGTATAGTTGTCTTATGAATTTGATGATATTTTCAAACATATTTTAGCTCAAAGTTTGAAGCTGAAAGCTCAAGATAGAAGCTGAAAGCTCAAAGGATAGAGATTAAACCTTGAACTAACTTTCAGCTTTGAGCTTTTAGCTTCCCTCTTTCATTATTGCATTTATCAAGCCTTTGATCATTGAAGCTATCTCAATCCCTTCAGATTTCACAAATGAAAAATCTGTCTCGCAAATCCAGTTTTTTCTCTTGAATATTTCCAGC
>PNOF01000043.1 GCA_013824645.1 Syntrophus sp. (in: bacteria)
GCCGATTGGCTCCAACGTCTGGTGTACGCCCGGCATGGGCGTGAACTTATGGGGTGTAAGTCCCCTGTACGAGAACCAAAAGGTGTTCATATGATGAATACTATCAAAAGTACGAGCCGAAGGCAAGGGCGTATTCGCAAGAATGGGTCTGAAGGAAGCCGGATGGCAAAAGTGCGAGCCGACGGACAGAAACCGCATAGGAAGGCTTAGCCTCTGGGTGAGTGGGCACGACATCACGAAACCCGATGGTTCAGGAGGTAGGGTAAATGCGGCGGTTGTGCACGGACAGTTCACGTTCTTATCCGGGGAGATCTGTCTGCCATGCGTCGAGTGGGAAGGGTGAGCGTGATCGCCTGGAATCTCGAAAGCGCCCTTCATGGCAACACGGAGGGTGATCAGACAGAAGTCAGCAGAGGGCATAGTAGGTCAGTTGACCGAAGGCCCGAACGTAGAAGTGAGTGGAGGTCTCTATGCGCTCAGAAAGGGCGATGAATCCGACAGGAGGAGCCACAGTCCGGCGCGTCATGGAAACAACCCCCTCAATCCTTCCCACGCTGTGGGTTGGGATTCAATATCCGGCTACGGCCCGATGACTTCTACGAACCGCCACGTGCGGACCCGCATGCGTGGTGGTGTGGGGAGGGACGGTTAAAAGCCGTCCCTTACCCAATTATCTGTTTTTGCTATAACACCCCACCAGAAATATCAAAAAATCGTTCAAAGAATTTAATAAGTTTAGTAAGAACGCTTTCTCGTTTTTTTGTCCGCTCCCCTCCGGGAGAAAAGCGTGACACGGGCGGCAATACTTTGGCCAGAGCGGTACCTGTGGTTGCTACACTGCCGTTACGAAACGCGTTTCTAACAAATTTATAAGTTTCTTCGTGATCAAGATTTTCGTGCTTAATAATCTCTTCCAGTTCCTCAATCTTTTTCTTTTCCACATACTTCTGCCAGTCTTCATCCACCACCGAATGGATATCAAGCGAAGCGATAAACTGGTTGATGAGGTCTTTTTTGTTGCGCAGTTCAACGCTTGAGTCGATGGCCTTGTTAATGTCTATGAGCAGTTCGCGGTTCTTGATGTGGTCTTCGTGGTATTTTTTAACAAGCCCTAAAATATAATCAATATTGATCTCGATCTGTTTAATGAGCTCCATTTCAAATACGAGATCATCGTTGATGTTTTCCTTCTCGCCTTCATCTGTCTTGCGAAACTCATTATAGAGGTCAATGTAGGCGCTGTGATAATCCTGAATGTCCCGCTCGGTTACAATTTCGTTGCCGCTGAATTCATCAAAAGTCGTCAGGATATTTCTCACCCGCAAGATCGCGCCGTAGAGCCGGATGAAATCCTTTTGATTTTGTTCCCCGATAATTCGCTCGCCAACTGGAAATTTTGCTAAAAGCTCTGCAACCAGACTGGTATATCCACGAACTTCCTTGTCGCCGTCTTTATAGCCGTTGTAGTAGTCGTCATACGATTTTAACAGCACAAGCCCGCTGGCTTCCTTGTCGCCAAAGAGGGCAATGGATTCATTGGTCGCTTTTTCCAGATTGCGGAAGCAAACAATATTGCCAAAAGTCTTGACCGTGTTCAAGATGCGGTTGGTGCGCGAAAACGCCTGCAACAGACCATGCAAGCGCAGGTTTTTATCCACCCACAAGGTATTGAGCGTCGTCGCGTCAAAGCCGGTCAAAAACATATTGACCACCAAAAGAATATCAACCTCACGGTTTTTCACCCGCTCGCTGACATCTTTATAGTAATTCTGAAATTTATCGGAAGAGGTGTCATAGGATGTCCCGAACATGGCATTGTAATCTTTGATAGCGCTCTCCAGGAAATCCCTTGAGCTTTTATCCAGTCCGCTGGTGTCTTCGGAGTTCTCGTCCATCACACCGTCGAGTTCTTCCTCGTTTACGCCAAAGCTGTAAATAATCGCTATTTTGAGTTTTTTATCGCTCGGCGCGTCTGTTAGCTGTTTTTGGAATTCAGCGTAGTATTTTTTGGCCGCATCAATGGACGAAACGGCAAAGATGGAATTAAACCCCGCCAGTCTGCGATCCTTGAGTTTGTAATAGCTGTTTCGTTTGGTTTTCTGATCAAAATGGTCACGGATATATTGGACGATATTCGCCAACCGTTCCGGCGCGGCAAGCGCTTTTTCCCGGTCGATGTCGCGGACTTTCTTATCTTCGATGTCTTCGGCTTCGCGCACGGTAGAGATATAATCGACCTTAAACGGCAACACATTTTTATCGGCAATGGCGTTCACAATGGTATAGGTGTGCAATTTATCGCCAAACGCCTGCGCGGTGGTCTTAAAATCGGGCCGCCCGCCGGAAGAAGCGTTCATGGCAAAGATCGGCGTGCCGGTGAAGCCGAAGAGATGATAGTTTTTAAACGCTTTGGTAATGGCGGCGTGCATTTCGCCAAACTGCGAGCGGTGGCATTCATCAAAGATCAGCACAATATGGCCGTCAAAAATAGTATGCCTTTTGTTGCGGCCGATGAACCGGTCGAGTTTTTGAATCGTGGTGATAATAATGCGCGCTCCCACGTCTTCCAGTTGGCGTTTTAATATGGCCGTACTGGTATTGCTGTTGGCCGCGCCTTTCGCGAACTTGTCGTATTCGCGCATGGTCTGGTAATCGAGGTCTTTGCGGTCAACCACAAACAGCACCTTATCAACATAGGGCAATCTGCTCGCCAGTTGGGCTGTCTTGAAGCTGGTCAGGGTTTTACCCGAACCGGTGGTGTGCCAGATGTAGCCGCCCGCTTCCACGGAACCGAGTTTTTTATAGTTGGTGCTGATCTCGATTTTACTTAAGATCTTCTCGGTCGCCACGATCTGATAAGGACGCAGCGCCAAAAGCTGTTTGTCGGAGGTAAACACGCAGTAGCGGGTGAGGATATTGAGAAGCGCATGTTTGGCAAAAAAGGTTTTGGCAAAATCCACCAGGTCGATAATGGGTCTATTGGTCGCGTCCGCCCACCAACTGGTAAACTCAAAGCTGTTGCTGGTGCGTTTGCCTTTTTTGACGGCGCCTCCGCTTGATTCCTTGATATGTTCCGAGCGGGTGGTGTTGCTGTAGTATTTGGTGTGCGTGCCGTTGGAGATGACGAATAACTGCACATATTCAAAAAGCCCGGAGCCGGCCCAGAAACTCTCGCGCTGGTAGCGGTTGATCTGGTTAAACGCTTCGGCAATTGCCACCCCGCGCCGTTTCAGCTCGATATGCACCAGCGGCAGGCCGTTGACCAGCACCGTAACGTCATAACGATTCTTGCGCGTTGCAAAATTCCCCGCCTCTGGAGGGGTGGCGCCGTCAGGCGACGGGGTGGTTTCGTACTGGTTGATCACCTGCACAATGTTTTCGTGGATCTTGTCTTTACGGAGCAGATAGACATTTTTGACGGTGCCATCATCTCTTTTGAGATTCTTGATGTGGTCTTCCTGAATGGTAACTGTTTTTTCGGCAATGCTCTGGTTGGGATTGGCGATCTCGCCGGTAAAAAACCGTTCCCATTCGGCATCGGAAAAGGTGAAATTGTTGAGCTTTTCAAGCTGTTTACGCAGGTTACGCACCAGATCGGCCTCAGAAGTAATGGGCAAAAGCTCATACGCCTGTGACTGCAACTGCTCAATAAAGGCGCGCTCCAGTTCTGCCTCACTTTGGTACGACCTGGCGGCAAGGTAAACGGCCTGGTATTCCGCCACCACCGTACTTTGCGGATTTTCCGCCACTAAATTGTATCGAGTATTAGCTGGCATATTCTTTTTCCAATGGCTCAAAAGTCAGCAGCTTGTTTCGGTAGTATTCGTATTGTTTGCGCCGGGCATACAGTTCCGCGGGTAAGCCGACCGAAATATCGTTCACCAATGCGTCGAATTTATCGAGAATGGCGACGATGCGTTGTTGCTCGGCGAGGGGTGGAATGGGGATGGGGAATTCCTTTACTTTGCTGTTTGATATCGATGGATATCCCGCTCCCTCTTGATTATTCTCGACGAAATAATAAAATTTCATCGTTTTTAAAATGAAAAATAGAAAGCTTGGTAATAATAATTTTTTATTGGCTCTAAGAACGCAAAAACCCGTGCTACAAATCTGGTTGTTGTATTCGGAATTTATTAGCGCATACCTTTTCAGCGTTGGTCTTGTGGTCCCAAAAATCACATCATCTATTTTAATGATTTGCTGTGCTCTACTTGGTGCATTTGTTGAATTTATTGTTTGTGTTTCTGAAATCTTGTTATTCTCTCTACTCACGGATGACAAGTCTATGTATTGATAATTAATATTATTACTTTCCTTCCATTTTATATTTTCAGTTTTTAAACAAACCTCCCCCAGCGTCTTCCACTCCACATCCTCCCCAAAGGTCAGCAGTTCATCCCGATAATACTCATACTGCTTCTTTCGCGCCTCCAGCTCCGCCTCCAGCTCCGCCTCCAGCGTGGTAAAGGTATCCAGAATTTTCACGATCTCTTGTTGGATGGCAAGGGGCGGGATGGGGATTTTAATTTTTTCCATTACGTTACTCATGATTTTTGGGTTTCCCATTCCGGCGCTAACGTATTGTTTAGAAACTGTCGCCAAGATATATAAGAGGAACTTCGTATTTACACCGTCACCTTTAACTTTCAAAAGGCCGCAAACATTTGTAATGCTAAATTTACCATTACGGTAGAAAATTGAACCAGCGTTTGCTCCGTCAGTTGTCCATGTCAGGTATTCTCCGTCATAGTCGTAAGTATTGATGCGTCCAAAAACGCCATCGTCAACTGTTTGAGATGAATACACCGGGTACTCACCAGCATAATTTCTGAGGTAGTCTTTTGACATGACTCTACCACGATTGATCTGGCAAATTTCACCAATACTCTTAACCTCCACCCCCTCCGGACAAAGCTCGGCGATCAGCTTTCCTACCTGCGCCGTTGGTGCGGCAGGCAGGTCTATATTATTCAAAGGTTTAGCCATTTTTCTTGCCCTTCGGAATCTTTCTCTCCACCTTTTTCTGCACGGTTGTGATGGCGTCCAGATACGCCTTCTCAACCTCGCTTAGATTTTTCGCTTTGTATTTAAGATATTCCAGAGCGGCCTTTTCTGTTGCTTTCTCATGGCTTACCTTACCGGCATCGCTTAAAAGCTTTCTTTCTGTTGATTGTAAAATATTGTCCAGCTCGCGGATATAGTCCGCCATCTTCATGGGTTTTTGTTCCAGGGCATTGATCTCCGCCAAATCAAAATAAGCAGAGACAAGATTGTTCAAGACCTTGAGCTCGCTTAATTCCAAAAAGTTTTTAGCGACCATCGCTTCGGCTTGAGTGGGTTGTAAGCCCTTGAAATTTTTAAGTCCCGCAAATGGCTTGTCCGAATCTACCCGAAGATAAATCACTTCCGCCGCCGTATGTCCATGAGCCGCGAAATGAAGCTTGTTTTGGACAATTTTAAAATATTTCAAAGACTCGCTTGCCCGGGGATCGTAATCAATTGCGGTCGCGTAGAGGTCCAGTACCTGACGGTACAGCACCTTTTCACTGCTGCGGATATCCCGGATCTCATCGAGTAATTCTTTCCAATAATTTCCGCCGCCCAAATTTTTCAAACGATCCGAATCGATGGTAAACCCTTTGACAATATACTCACGAAGCCGCACGGTTGCCCAGATGCGGAATTTTGTGGCGATATTTGATTTTACTCGATAACCAAGTGAAATGATCATATCGAGGTTATAGAAGTTTGTCCAATTTTCCTGTGTTTTTCCTTCTATTGCGCCATGTTTAGTGGTTGTTCGGAATTTCCGAACAACCAGTTCCTCGCTTAATTCTCCTTCTTCAAAAATATGCTTAATATGCTCACTTAAATTTGATTTACTTGATTGATACAATACGACAAGCTGCGCCTGGGTAAGCCAGACATTTTCATTTTCGAGTCGAACTTCGATTTTTGCATTACCTTCCTCTGATTGATAAATTACAATCTCTCCTTTTTGCTCTTCTTTCATCATCGGCTTCCCTCCAAATCTGCCACAATCCCATCAATCGCCTTTCGCAGTTCGTTCTGTCTGGCAACAATCCCCGCTATCTCGGCGTTGAGTGTTGTAATATCAATCAGCTCACGGGTGTCCTCACTCACCACATAGCTGGATACGGCGATGTTGTAGTCATTATCGGCAATGGTTTTGTTATCTACCAGCTTGGCAAAATATTCTGAGTCTTTACGGGTGGTAAACGCTTCCAGAATTTTGGTGCGATTTACTTCGCTTAATTTATTTTTGTTGCCACCACGGACAAACTCAGCAGAAGCATCAATAAAAAGTGTTTTGTTATCTTTCTTGCTTTTCTTGAGCACGATGATACAGGTCGCGATGGTCGTGCCGAAGAAAAGATCGGGCGGAAGCTGGATTACGGTATCGATGTAATTGTTATCGACAAGATATTTGCGGATCTTTTGCTCGGCGCCGCCGCGATAAAGCACGCCGGGAAATTCAACGATCGCCGCCGTGCCGATGGTGGAAAGCCAGGCGAGCATGTGCATGGTAAAGGCCAGATCGGCCTTGCTCTTGGGCGCCAAGACGCCCGCCGGTGAGAAGCGCGGGTCGTTGATCAAAAGCGGATTGCTGTCGCCTTCCCAATTGATGGAATAGGGCGGATTGGAAACAATCGCGTCAAAGGGCTCATCATCCCAGTGCTTAGGGTCGGTCAGCGTGTCGCCGTTGGCGATATCAAAGTGATTGTAGTTGATGTCGTGCAAAAACATATTGATACGGCAGAGGTTATAGATCGTTAGGTTGATTTCCTGCCCGAAGAACCCTTGCCGGACATTTTCTTTTCCGAGAACCTTGACGAATTTGAGCAGCAAAGAACCGGAACCGCAGGCCGGGTCATAGACCTTGTTCACCTCTTTTTTGCCGACTGTTGTAATCTCGGCAAGCAGTTCGCTGACTTCCTGCGGGGTAAAAAATTCCCCGCCGGACTTTCCTGCATTTGCGGCGTACATGGTCATCAGAAACTCATAGGCGTCGCCGAAGGCGTCGATCGTGTTATCGTAATAATTGCCCAGTCGCAGGTCGCCGATCGCTTCCAAAAGCTTCACCAGCTTCTGGTTTCGTTTTTCTACCGTATTGCCGAGCTTATTTGCATTTACATCAAGATCATCGAACAAGCCTTTGAGGTCATCTTCGCTGTCGGAACCTTTGGCCGAATTTTCAATGTTGCGGAATACCGCAGCCAGCGTTTCGTTGAGGTTGGCGTCAAGGCGCGCTTTGGCGCGGACATTGACAAAAAGCTCGCTTGGCAAAATATAGAACCCTTTTTCCTTTACCGTATCGGCGCGGCCGAACTCCGCCTTCTTATCCGTAAGGTTGGCGTAGTCAAAATCTTTATTGCCGCTGCGCCGCTCGTCTTCATTGATGTAGCTGGTGAGATTTTCGCTGATGAAGCGGTAAAAAAGCATCCCCAGCACATATTGTTTGAAGTCCCAGCCATCCACGCTGCCGCGCAGGTCGTTGGCGATCTGCCAGATGGCGCGGTGCAGTTCTGCTCGCTCTTGTTCTTTTGTCATTAATTTATCCTTTGTTCTGGTCTATGTATTTTTCAAAGTACAACATTCCGGTGTTTTAACAAGATAATTAAGTATACATCTCTATAGCTGTATATCCCAATATCCCTTCACTGGTGCTGTATATCCCGGTTATGACGGGGGATATACAGCACGCCTAAAATATATTTACACCCTTCTATCAGTGATTCTGGCGACCGGTTGAAGCAACCATCTTTCAAATGAGGCCCCCTTCCAGCCGACAAATGATGAGCGAACGTGATGTTTCCTAAACTATTATATAAGGCTGAAAAAAATTCAACAAAAAAACTTAAAAGAGAGTTTTTCCAATGATCTGAAGAAAAAAAGAAAGGTCAGCTAATCCGGGGTGTCACGTCACCGTGACATTGAACTTGATCTCTGCCTCCGAGCGGCGACCATAGATGGGTTTCAGGTCCTGGACCTGCTGCTCTTCTGTCCTCTTAAGACCTTCTTTGAGCAGTCGTTCCATTGAAACCCTCGTGAATCCATCCTTGATTATCGTAATGTTTTCAAGGGGAGAAAGGAACTCCTCACAGAGGAGAGCGCCAGTCCCGAAACAGAGGCAGGGTGTTTTGACAACTCCCATTATATCCTTCGGTTTTATTGCCTTGTAATCGGTGAGCCTTTCCATATTCCCCTTGGATACTTGATAAAGGGCATAGAATACCTCCCCTTTTTTTGCATCAACAAGAGGGCATATGTAATGGCCTTCCATAAATGAAAAGGGAAGGGCAAGGGCATCGAGGGTGGGTATGCCGGCCATGGGGATATCCTTCCCTGCGCTTATGCCTTTGGCAAAGGCAAGGGCAACCCGAATACCTGTAAAAGAACCGGGCCCCAGGGTCACGACGATAAGGGAGAGGTCAGCTACTTTATGCCCATGACTGGTCAGAACATCAACCACCTGACCGGGGAGCGCCTGAGAGGGTGGCTCCTCACTTTTCATCTGCCGTTCTTCTATTAACGCATTCCCTTTGGAGAGGGCAATATTCAGAAAATCCGAGGAGTTGTCGATACCAAGGATGAGACTACTTTCCACCAAAAAACCTCGTAAAATCGAAGAGCCTGTTGAGGTCATTATAGGTAGCAAAAACCATAATGAAGATGAGGATCGCCATGCCCACCTTCTGTGCTATATCAATGGTCTTTGCAGAGAGGCGCCTTCGTGTCACGAGTTCAATGAGGTGAAACAAAATATGTCCTCCATCGAGGATGGGAATAGGGAGAAGGTTCACCACGCCGAGATTTATGCTGATGATGGCCACAAAGAAGATGAGGTTCTTTTTCCCCTCCTTTGCCTGTTTCCCCGCTGCCTGGAGAATCAGTATGGGGCCTCCGATATTTTTCGTAGAAATGCTCCCCTGTATGAGCTTTACAATGCCGACTATCGTCACCTTTGAGAGGTAATAGGTCTGATAGGCTGCCCTTGAAGCAGCCCCAGCAAGAGTCTCATTCCTTGTCACAAGCTCATCTGAAGCAGCTACCCCTATGACCTTTCGTTTTACCGTTTCTCCGAAGATGTTCTTGCTCTCCATTTCCTTTGGGGTAATGGAGATGTCGAGGAGCTGGTCACCCCTTTTGACGACGAATTTATGGGGGCCTCCGCTTGCCCGGCCCATGTAATCCATGAGATCACTGAACTCCTGCAGGGGTTTTCCGTCAACACTCATGAGGATATCGCCCTTCTGAATGCCTGCTGCATAGGCAGGCAAATCCTTTTCCACAGACCCTACCTTTGTGGACAGCACGGAATATCCGCTGAGAAAGACAATGTAGAAGAGTAGGAAGGCAAAGATGATATTAAAGAGAGGGCCTGTGAAGGCGATCGCGATCTTCACCCATGCGGGCTTGTGGGCATAGGACCTCGGAATATCTTCCTCGCTGATCTCATCATCGATCGATTCGCCGAGAAGTTTCACATACCCGCCGAGGGGTACCAGGGAGAGGGCGTACTCGGTCTCGCCCTTTGTAAAGCTGATGAGCTTTTTGCCGAATCCCAGCGAAAAGGCCAGAACTTTCACATTTGCAAGACGTGCTACGAGGAAATGGCCCAGCTCATGGACCAGTATAAGAAGACTTAACGCCACAATACCATAAATTATATTAATCATAGAACTCCCTTATTTTCCTTTCTGTATAGTCTTTTACCCACCTATGAATATCCCATACTGCTTCAACCGTGTCAATAACGGGCGCAAGAGGGTGGTGAATGAGCGCTTCTTCAACAACTGCCGGGATATCAATAAACCCTATCCTATTGTCCATAAAGGCCTGTGCGGCAATCTCGTTGGCACAGTTTATTACGATAAGGGCGCTGTCGCCTGAGCCGAGGGCATCATAGGCAAGGCGTAAAGAGGGGAATCTGTCCAAATCAGGGGGATGGAAGGAGAGGGTAAAGGCCTCTTCCATGGGCAGATTGCCGAAGGGGAGGGGGCATCGTTCCCCTTCATTAAGGGCAAATGAGATGGGTATCTTCATATCAGGGTAGGACATATATGATATGAATCCATTATCCACCAGTTCCACTATGCCGTGGACGATGCTTTCCGGATGGACAAGGACCCTGATGCGGTCTGCCTCTATGTTAAAAAGCCATCTGGCTTCCATCACCTCAAGGCCCTTATTCATAAGGGTTGCCGAGTCAAGGGTGATCTTGCTTCCCATATTCCATGTAGGGTGTTTCATGGCTTCTTCAGGTTTCACCTTTTTGAGGGCTTCTTTAGTATGGTTCCTGAAAGGCCCGCCTGAGGCGGTGATCATCAGGGTCTTCAGCTCTTTTGGGGGAAGGCTGCTTAAGAGCTGATAGAGTGCCGAATGCTCGCTGTCTACCGGGAGAAGCCTTCCTGAGCCCTCTTTCAGAAGCCGCTGTACTATGCGGCCTGCCATAACGAGGCTCTCCTTGTTTGCGAGGGCAAGGATCTTGTTCTCTTTGAGGGCGGCAATGGTTGGTTCAAGGCCAATGCTGCCGGGCAGGGCATTTACGATGATATCCCCGTCCATGCCGATCATTTCCTTGATGCCGTCCATGCCGGTAAGGACCTTTGTATGACCGGAAGGGGCAATATTGTTCAGGTGGTCCCCGTATACACAGACATAGGAGGGCTTGAACCGTTCAATCTGTTTCTTTAAAAGCTCTATGTTATTGCGGCATACAAGACCAAGGACTTCAAACCTGTCCTGCTGGTTTTCAATCACCTGAAGGGTTGCCGTGCCGATGGACCCCGTTGAACCGAGTACGATTACCTTTTTCTTCATATTTTTATGCCTGCAATGTAGTGATAGAGAAAGGGTGCGGTAAAAATAAAACTATCGATCCTGTCAAGGATGCCCCCGTGGCCGGGTATAAGGGCAGAGGAGTCTTTCACATTATAGACCCTTTTCCATACGGATTCGAAGATGTCGCCTGTCTGGCCGAGGATGCCGATAACGGCTCCAATAATGACTGCCTCAATAATATTGAAACCGAGTATCCTGTGGGAGAGCGCCAGAATGATCATGCTTCCCGTCATGGCGCCTGCCAGACCTTCACAGGTCTTTTTGGGGCTGATCAAAGGCACAAGAGGTCTCCTGCCAAAGGATTTCCCGAAAATAAAGGCCATTATGTCGCTTGCCCACACAGCAAAGAGGAGGATGAGGGGTAAGAGGCTGTTAATTTCTTTAAGGAGGTAAAAGTAATAGAGGGGGAGCACAAGGAATATCTCGCCGAGAAGCATCACATTAAGGGCAGTCATGATCTTCCTGTTGATGTTTTCCTCCCCCGCCTTTCTCCTGAGGGACAGGGCAAAAATATAGACCATGGGGGTAAAGAGGAGGCACAGTACGTAGAGTTGCATGGCATTGCGGTACAGGGGAATAAGGCATAAGGCGATAAGGACGGTCAGGAGGTATTTTTCCCTGATCTCAGCCATTTTTATTAATTCAAAGACAGCAAGGAGAGTAACGGCGGCGATGAAGAAAAAGAACCATTGGGGGGGTAAAAAACAGAAAACAAAGACTATAGGGGGAGCCAGGCAAAGTCCGGCCAGTACCCTTTTATGGATTTCTCTCACTCAGTTTTCCTTTATGCCCCCGAATCGCCTCTCCCTCTTCGAGAATTCCGTGAGGGCTTCCATATACTGATCTTTCCTGAAATCGGGCCAGAGTGTATGGGTTACATAGATCTCCGTATAGGCCATCTGCCAGAGGAGAAAATTACTGAGCCTCATCTCCCCGCTCGTTCTGATAAGAAGATCGGGATCAGGCATATTCTTTGTATAGAGGTATTTACTGAATGTCCGTTCATCAATCTTTTTTATGAGCCCCTGCTTTGCATCTTCAATCATGGCGGATACGACATGAAGGATCTCCCTCCGCCCGCTGTAACTGAGGGCAATATTCAGGAGGAGGTCTCTGTTTTTCCCTGTTCTATCCATTACATCCAATAATTGTGTCTGGAGCCTCTTTGGAAAATCACTAATCTCTCCGAGGAGGTTGAATCTGATGCCCTTTTCCATCATGAGGGGAAGTTCCATTTCAAGGTAATAGCCGAGGAGCTTAAGGAGGATTTTCACCTCTTCTTTTGGCCGTGACCAGTTTTCCTTGGAGAATGCATAGAGTGTTAGATACGGTATATTGAGGTCCCGTGTGGCGGTGACTATTTCCCGTACCGAATCGATGCCTATTGCATGCCCTTGTGCCCTTGGCAGGCCTTGCAGCTTTGCCCATCTCCCGTTTCCGTCCATAATGATCGCCACATGGACCGGAAGGCCCTCTGTCTTAAGATTGTGCATGTGCTATGTCAGATCTCCAGAATCTCTTTTTCTTTTTCCGAATAAGACTTCTCTGCCATTTCTATATACTTATCGGTGAGTTTCTGGACATCTTCCTGTTCTTTATGGAGATCGTCCTTGGAGACAAGCTTGTCTTTTTCCATTTTCTTCAGCTTCTCATTGATTTCCCTTCGCACATTCCGTATTGCTACCCGGGTGCCTTCGAGCATCTTACTCCCCTGTTTGGTCAGCTCTTTTCTCCGTTCTTCGGTAAGCTTGGGGAATGAAAGCCTGATGGTCTTCCCGTCAGACATGGGTGTTACGCCGATATCGGACTTCTGGATGGCCTTCTCTATCTCATTGATTGCCCCGTTGTCCCAGGGTTGTATGGTGATTGTTCTGCTGTCGGGAACGCCTATTGTTGCCACCTGGTTGAGGGGTGTGGGCTGATTATAATAGTTTACCTTGATGTCTTCGATGAGAGAGATGGATGCAACCCCTGTTCTCAGCCGTGACATATCCTTCTGGAGCGCGGTAAGTGTTTTCTTCAGTTTATCTTCGAGTTCTTCGATAATCTCATTGTTCATGCTTACCTCCTCACGATGGTCCCTATGGGCTCCCCCAGGACCGCATTTTTCATATTGTCTTTTCCTGATATATTAAAGACGATAATCGGCATTCTATTATCCCTGCAAAGGGTTATTGCCGTTAAGTCCATTACCCCGAGGTTCCCGGTAATGGCATCCGTGTAGGTTACCTCCCGGAAGAAGACGGCGTCCTTGTGGATTACCGGATCTTTGTCATAGATGCCGTCCACCTTTGTTGCCTTGCACATGACGTCTGCGCCTATCTCAACAGCCCGGAGTGCGGCTGCGGTGTCAGTGGTAAAATAGGGATTTCCCGTGCCGCCGGCAAATATGACAATCCGGCCTTGTTCGAGATGTTTTATGGCTTTCCGCGTGATATAGGGCTCTGCAACCCCATCCATCCTGATGGCGCTCTGGACCCGGGCGGGGAGGCCTATATTTTCGAGGGCGGCCTGAAGGCCAAGGGCATTTATTACCGTGGCGATCATGCCCATGTAATCCCCGGTCACCCGGTCTATACCCTGTTTCTCAGCTTTTACGCCCCGCATAATGTTTCCGCCCCCTACCACAAGGGCTATCTGTACACCGCATTCCTTTACATTCCTGATCTCTGAGGCTACATATGCAAGGGTATCGGGGTCTAACCCGTACCCTTCTTTGCCCATGAGGGCTTCTCCGCTCAGCTTTAAGAGAATTCTCTTATATTCCATTACATGCCTTATTTGCCTTATTCGGCGTTGGTTTCACCAAGCTGGAACCGAACGAACCGTTTAATGAGGATCTTCTCCCCCATCTTTACCAGAAGCTCATCAAGGATGTTTTTAATCGTAATATCAGGGTTCTTTATAAAGGACTGTTCCATAAGGCAGACTTCCTGAAAGAATTTCTCCATCTTCCCTTCTGCGATCTTGTCGATGATCTTTTCGGGTTTTCCTGATTCAAGGGCCTGGACGCGGTAGATGTGTTTTTCCTTCTCTTTCGCCTCTTCAGGCACATCTTCTCTCCGTACATAAAGAGGGTTCGATGCGGCAATCTGCATAGCGATGTCTCGTGCAGCCCCCTGAAAATCCTTTGTGTTTGCCACAAAGTCTGTCTCACAATTTATTTCCACCATAACCCCGATTTTACCGCCCGTATGAATGTAGGATGCGATAACACCTTCCGATGCCACCCTCCCCATACGTTTCTGGAGCTTTGCAAGCCCTTTTTCCCGTAAATACTCGACTGCCTTTTCTATATCTCCCTCGGCATGCTTTAATGCCTCTTTGCAATCCATCAGGCCTACGCCTGTCTTTTCTCTCAGTTTTTTAACGAGTTCTGCAGTTATCTCCATGTGGTTCCTCCTTCCTAATTACCATTCTCGTAATCATCGTATTTTTCTTCAAGAATACTTTCATCGATGAAGGGCTTCAGGTCTTCATCAGCCCCATCCTTGCCCTGAAATTCTTCTGCGTAGAGGGCTCTTCCTTCGAGTACGGCATCAGCGATCTTTGAGGTGATAAGCTTTATTGCCCTTATCGCGTCATCGTTCCCGGGGATGATATAATCTATGTCATCAGGATCACAGTTCGTATCTACAATGCCGACTGTCGGTATCCCCAATTTTTTTGCCTCTTTTACCGCAATAGTCTCCTTTTTCGGGTCTACAATATAGATTGCCCCCGGGAGGCGTTCCATTCCTTTGATGCCCCCGATATTTCTCTCCAGCTTCAGTATCTCCTTGTCTATGCCTATAGCCTCTTTTTTAGGGAGTACCTTGAATATGTCGCTACCCTTCAGCTCTTCATATTTTCTGAGCCTCGCAATACTCTTTTCAATGGTCTGGAAATTTGTGAGTGTCCCGCCAAGCCACCTCATATTCACATGATATGCCCCGCACCGTTTTGCTTCATCCGAAATGCCCTCCTGGGCCTGTTTCTTCGTGCCTACAAAAAGGACATACTCATTGCGTGCTGATACCTCTTTCACGAAATTGTAGGCTTCCTTGAACATTTTAAGCGTTTTCTGAAGGTCAATAATATAGATGCCGTTCCGTGCCCCGAATATATAGGGCTTCATCTTCGGATTCCACCTTTTTGTCTGGTGTCCGAAATGTACGCCTGCCTCGAGAAGCTGCTTGATGGTAAGATTAGACATGTGGTCCTCCTGGTTTTTTTCATCCGCCTTTCGCCCTTTAGTTATAGACAGATGGTCTGCACCCTATGACTAATTGAAAGACGTGCTTATTTGATGCCAGTTATAAATACCATATGATTTCAATTATTTCAACATAAAATGGAGGGTTCTCATAATCCGTAACCAACCTTTTCCTCTCCCCCTAATCGACATATATGGATAGGCAAGAATCAACAGAAAGGATGGCGACTCAAATTTTGTCCTGATAGCAAGACTGATTGGTTGAAGTGCAAATACCATGATGGGCAGTACTAAGCACTTCGAATGTGTACCGAAATGTAACGGCTGTTATGTTTCGGCGCGAGTTAAGCTCGCGCAGATCCTTCCTTCTGACTTGCTTAAGTAAGCGATTCAAGAGGAAATGGCAGTTAAATGGGGTTACTTAAGCGCTGGCATAGAATTTGCTCAAGCTCCTACAGTGACGAATGAATCTGCCAAAGGTTGAATGTGGATACTAAGAAAATAACGGTTAAAGATGTAAATAAGGAGGCAAGATAAGAAATGAAAAGACAGACGGATTATGGACTTGAAATTAAACCCGTATACACCCCCGAAGATATTGCAGACCTGGATTACGCGAAGGATATAGGGGACCCGGGTTCATATCCCTTCACTCGCGGATATCATCCAGACGGGTATCGCAGTCGTGTATGGACAAGACGGATGACCGGCGGGATTGGCTCTTCCAAAAGAACCAACGAACAACTCAAGCAGTTCAGGGCAATGGGCCAGACGCAGGGGATGTTAATCATCTGCGACAGGCCCAGTGCGATGCCCATAGATGCCGACCATCCAATGGGCAGAAGAGAGGCGGGTGTTTTGGGATGGCATGCCACGTCACTTCTTGAATTTGAGGAGCTCATGGAAGATATCCCTTTGACCGGACAATCTATTACCTTGCTGGGCTCCGCTCCATTGTCCGCGCTAAGATTGGGCTATATTGTGGCTCTTGCCGAAAAACGTGGATTAGATTGGAGGAAAGTGCACGGCAGTGTGTCTGAATATCCGTTCGGTCACATATTTGGACAGACCGACAATCTGCCTTTGGATCTCAATATCAAGCTTTGGCTCGATTCTACGGAATTTATTGTAAGAAATAAACTACATATACGCTCGGGTATTCTTACCCAGCATTTTCAGGAGTCCGGCGGCAACAACCCGCAGGCTCTTGCCATAGAAATAGCAATGCTCAAAGAGCTTCTTGGAAAGCTGGTCAATGAGCGGGGCCTTGATTTTGATGATCTTGCCCTCATCCCATACGAACTTGTAAGCGTCGGGTCGCGGTTTTTTGAGGAGATAGCCAAAGTCCGGGCTCTTCGAAGGATGTATGCGAAAATGGCCAGAGAAACATTCAAGGCTAAAACCGACAAGGCCTGTCAATTGTTGATAGCGGTTCATACATCAAGCCGCACAATGACTTATCAGCAGCCCCTTAATAATATCGCACGATGCGCAATAGAAACCCTTGCCGGGGCTATTGCAGGCTGCACTGCCATTGACAATGCGTGCCTGGACAATGCTTATGCAGAACCGTCCCCTTTTGCAGCGAGAATGTCTTTAAACACTCAACACATCGTCTCTGACGAAACCGGAGTAACGGATGTTACGGATCCTCTCGCCGGTTCCTATTATGTCGAGTATCTCACCAACAAAGTGGAAGAGGAAGCGTATAAGGTCCTAAAACAGATAGAGGATATGGGTGGTATGATCGAGGCCGTGAAGCAAGGCTTTATCAAGAATTTGATGAGAGAGTCGGCACTACAGAAGCAAAGAGATATAGAATCAGGTGAGCGTTTGGTCGTAGGGGTAAATGAGTTGGTAATTCCCCCGGAGGAAGATGACAAGATCCCCATACAGTCGGTGGAGGCATCCGATTCGGAAGAAATTGCGGACCGGATGGCGAATTGGAAAAAAACAAGGGATATACCTTTATTGAAAGAAAAGATAGCTCAACTTTATGCCGATTCCAAAAAGGGTTATGATTTTAATCTAATGCCCGCCATTACTGAAGCGGTTAAGGCTTATGGTACTGCCGGAGAAATAATAGGAGTTATCCGGAAGGCCTATGGATATCATTATGACCCGTTGGAAATGATCAATTGTCCTTTTGAACTCTGAAAGGGGCTCGCGTCGCCCCCTCCACCGGCAGAGCCGTTGGAGCCTCCCCCTCTCGCGGCAGAAGCCGCTGGTATTTCCATGGGCGACATTGGCCGAGAAAGGACTCCGGATCTCAGCCCGTGGAATTTACAATAACGGAGTACAGCAAGGGAAGTATATGACATATTTATTGAAACAGGAGGTGTACTTATATGAGTAATAATCAGCGGATTAAAGTTCTCGTCTCCGTTATCGGACTTGACGGACACTTCACGGGTGCGGAAATCGTATCCCGGTATCTGATGGATGCGGGAATGGAAGTGGTGTATCTCGGGATTTATCAAACGCCGGAAATGATAGTCAGTGCGGCTATTCAAGAGAATGTGGATGTGATTGGTATAAGCAGCCACGCCGCAAACTACGAACAGATAAATCTTCTGATGGAGTTGATGAAGAAAAACAATTTCAGTGTACCCGTAATGTGCGGGGGTTCTATTCCGCCACAAGATGCCGAGGCACTGATAAAAAAGGGTGTGTCGAAAATATTTTTGCCTCACAGCACTTCGGAGTCAATCGTAGATTATATTGTTTCCATTGTAAAAAAATAAAATATAATCGGTTGAGTTATTGATTTAAGGCGGTCTTGGAAAAATTGAAAATTGGCCGGGATTAGATATCGTGAATAGATTAGAAAAGGGTGAACTATATGGTTGACAGCATTGTCGAAAAGATTGTCAATGGCGATGTAAGGACTGCTGCAAAGTTAATCGGGGATATTGATAACAGGGTTCCCGGCACAAGAGAAATCCTCAAGGCTCTTTATAAACATACTGGAAACGCCTATATAATTGGGATCACGGGTGCCCCTGGAGCCGGCAAGAGTACATTAGTGGATGAAATGGTCCGCGATTTAAGACTGCAAGGGAAAACAGTGGGTGTGCTCGCAGTAGATCCCACCAGCCCATTGAGCGGAGGGGCGATATTAGGGGACCGTGTTCGTATGCAACGGCATAGTCTGGATGAGGGGGTGTTTATCCGCTCCCTGGCGACCCGGGGTCAATTCGGGGGACTTACCCAGTCTACACGTTCAGTGATCGATGTATTTGATGCGATGGGCAAAGATTACATCATTGTTGAGACGGTAGGGGTAGGTCAGGATGAAATTGATATTGCCAAAAGCGCTCATACAACAGTGATTGTGGTGGTGCCGGGGATGGGGGATCATATCCAGGCTATCAAGGCCGGGATATTTGAGGTGGGGGATATCTTTGTTATCAACAAATCAGATCGGTCCGATGCTAATAAAACCCTGCATGATTTCAAAGCAATGATTGATATTACAAGGAAGAGGTCCACGAATGGAGGTTGGGAGCCGCCTATCCTTATGGCCGAAGCTGTCAATAATAAGGGGATTGTCGAACTATTGATCGAAATTGAGAAACATAGAAAAACCAGGAAAGCTTTGTCCCCCGAGTCGATAATTCATAACAAAAAAGCTATAGCCCAGCTCGAATTGATAGATATGATGAAAATCAGACTTGTTGAAGAGGTATTGAACCATATAACCAACAGCCTTGAATTCAAAGAGTGCCTGGATTGCATCGTAGACGGCACCAAAGACCCTTACTCTGCTTGTGATGAGTTGTTGTCGGCAAAGCTGCCGGACGGACTCCAACAGAGCTGAGCGTATTATTAGGAGAGGAGCTATATCTATGGACATTCATGAAATGAAAGTGGATCAAAATAGGCGGGACATCCAGCGAGCTTCTGCGAGCAGAGGGGGTGGCTCCGCCAACTTTGTTGGTGGAGGGGGCGACGCGAGCCCCTTTGATAGAGCCGACAGTGTGATGGGACAGGAGAGAGGATATGTAGTGGTCGTGACTGGTTGCGGGAAAGGTAAGACAACGGCTGCACTGGGAATGGCAATGCGAGCTGTGGGACAAGGGATTAAGGTCATAATGCTCCAGTTTCTCAAGGGCACATGGCAATATGGCGAACTGGAGACCGCAAAGAGGCTTGAGCCGTATTTTACCCTATGCCAACTCGGCGCGGGATTTATCCATGTTAACCCTGATAACCCGGATCCCACTGATGTGCAGACTTCGAGAAACGCATGGGAAGTATGCAAAGAGGCTTTATTTTCAGGGGATTACGGAATGGTAATACTGGACGAAATTAATAACGCGATAGCCTACGGATTACTTCCTGTAGGCGATGTATTGGAGGCTCTTGAAAGATGTCCACAAGCCTTGCATGTAGTTCTTACCGGACGGGATGCCCACCTACGCTTAATAGAAATTGCCGACCTGGTAACAGAGGTCAAAGAAATAAAGCATCCT
This sequence comes from Syntrophus sp. (in: bacteria), assembly GCA_013824645.1. Lineage (GTDB taxonomy): Bacteria > Desulfobacterota > Syntrophorhabdia > Syntrophorhabdales > Syntrophorhabdaceae > PNOF01. The sequence continues at coordinate 19,540 of PNOF01000043.1, forward strand.
TACCGACAAGGTGCATCAGCACGAAAAGGAATAGAGTACTAAGAAGAGAGATGGTCAAGACATGGAACGATGATATCTCAAGGCAAGGAGTTTTCTTGATCATCAGGGGACCAGACATGGGCCTCGGCTACTGGAGAAAGGAAGCGGAAACAAAGAAGGCATTCAAGGGCGAATGGTTTCATACA
>PNOF01000044.1 GCA_013824645.1 Syntrophus sp. (in: bacteria)
AATTTTGGTTTATACCCAATGCAAATGTGGGCTCCACACCACAATATGATAGATGGAAAATTTTTGGTTGCACAGATAATAAAACAAAAAAAACAATAACCTTGGCAGAAGCCGATAATATGTTGAATAATAGGAAGCAAAGAAAAAATCATTAAAGAGATGAGATAAATAATCATTAAAGGGGGTTTTATGGGCGACGTAGCGTTTATGGGAATGATACTGTCAGTGTTTTTTATATTCATAGCTTTTATGATTGGTATAGGGATAATGCGATGGGCTTTCAGGATAAATGACATTGTAGAGAGATTAGATAGGGTGATTGAATTACTACCGGAACCAGAGATAAAAAGCTCGCCCGTTGAGGACCATAAACACATTCCCGAACCAGTTATATTCTAAAAAAAAGCATAGGGGGGGTAATCTCGTGGAACCAATTCAAGAAAAGAAATGTAAATATTGCGCCATGATGATCCCCACAGAAGCGAAGATATGCCCACATTGTAGGAAACAACAAGGCACATCGTTTGCAGTTAAAGCTTTGGCCGTGTTTTTTGTTCTTTTCGTTATAGGAATAATAGTTAATTCATTGAGTAGCAACGGACCGTCCGGAGGCTCTTCAAGTAATGCTCCAACGGTCCCAAATAAAACGCCAATGGTGAATAACCCCGCAACAGCCACGGGGGCCGATAGCTATAGTGAAGAAGATCGAATTTATAGAGAGTTCGAAGTTTGCATGAATGAATCAAAGAAAATAATTGATGAAAACAAACTTGAAGGCCAGCGCATATCGTCTGGATGTTTCATGCAGCTAAAAAAGTATGATAAAAAGAAAGCAAAGAGAGCATTCGACATGTATTTCAATTTGAATTAATTAGGGGGTTACTATGAAAAAGTATTATCTGTTAATAATTTTCGCATTAATCGTATTATCTGCCTGTACTACCATGCCGGAAAGGTTTAAAACAACACCTTCTATTGATAAAGAAATGGACGAAGGGTTACATCGTTTCAGTGGATACGATATTGAATCAGAGGACGTCGACGGGTTTATTTTGGAAACCTGTTATATATCTTATAGCTTTGCATCAAGTGCAGAAAGTAACATACCAGAGGCAAAAACTTATTTTGTTAAAGTCGCCCACATGTTAGCAAAAGAGAAAAACAAGCCGATTGAGCCTATTATAAAATCTATGCTCAATACAAATACTACCAGAAACGAACTTGATGGGCGTAACACCTCTTTTGTCTCTGGCCGTGTAAAATATGCTCGTTAACCATATCTATAAAACTCCTCTCTGATAACCATGTCAAGGCCGGACGTAAAGGGCCCCGCTTCGGTGGGGCTTTTTTATATTCTTCATTGTCAATGTTGGGTATGTTGTTGGGTTCGTCTTAGATAAATCATTAAAAAGTTATGTAAGTTATTGTTATTATTGGTGCGCCCGGTGCGATTCGAACGCACGGCCTTTGGCTCCGGAGGCCAACGCTCTATCCAACTGAGCTACGGGCGCAAATATTTTCAAGAGTATACACCAAGCCCCTGTAAAACTGTAGTATATTATGCTTCTCCGAGGATCCCTTATCCCATATGTATAATCATGGAGTAGCCCAATTTACTATCTTTTCTTTTTTGCATAAACTTCGATGGCTGATTTGCCCTCAAGGGGGCATTTGTTCTCGCAGATGCCGCAGCCGTTGCAGAGTTCATCGACGACGTAAGGCCTTTTGATAGTGATCTTCTTACCCGTGAAATCAGTTTCGTTCACGACTTCAGACCGGATCGCCTTTTCCGGGATCGGGCAGTGTTCTTCGCAGACAATACAGTTCATATGCTTTGCATAGGGAAGGCAGTGATTTTTATCAATGACAGCTAAGCCGATAACGCTCTTTTTCTTTTTTTCCAGCGGCAGATTCGGTATTGCCCCGGTGGGGCAGACCTGTCCACAGAGGTTGCAGTTGTACTCGCAGTAACCCAGCCGGGGAACGATAACCGGCATGAACAGTCCGTATAAGCCCGCTCTTGATAGATCGGGATAAAGAGCATTTCTCAGACAGACTTTCATACATTCGCCGCAGCGAACACATTTTTTCTGAAAATCTGATTCGCTGGTAACGCCGGGAGGCCTGAGCAATCTTTCTGATTGGGAAGGAGATTGGAAGGAAAAGATGCGCGAGAGAAAGAACCCGGAAAAAAGACTGCCGATAAAGACCCTCCGTTCGAGGACCGGCACAGTAAGAGTATTGAGTGATTTTTTCTTGTGTTTCATCCATCCCAAGGAAAAATGAACCCTCTTAAAATTACATTTGAGTTTACATTCCATACAGAGGATACACCCGCTTTTTTGGAGGATATCTTCGTCAAAAGCTGTGGGGCAGATATTCTTGCAGGCGCCGCAATCGGAGCAGAGTTTTCCGGGGACTCTTTTGAAGAGGGAGAAATGGGCTAAAATACCGAGAAGAGTGCCCAGCGGACAGAGGTTTTTACACCAGTTCCGTTTTTCAAAACGTTCAAGGAAGAGGATAAAGAGGAAAAGCAGGAATGAGATGAATGCGAGGGGATAAAAGGCTTCCCTGAATGGCAGGACAAAATCTCTTAAAAAATGGTAAAGGGGCTCGATTACGTCACGCGAGTCGCCGATCAAGGAATAGAGACCAACCCAGCCGCTCCGTACCGTATATCCGAAGAGAGGGTAGAGAAAAAAGGTCAGCGCCCTGATGAGAATAGCCATAGGGTCGAGGATGCCGGCAAGGTTGACATTGAAAAGGGCCGCGAATAACAGGGTAAGCAGGAGATAATATTTCACAGAGGTTTTCAAAAATTTGATGGGAACGGTTTTTTTGATTTTGTTTGTCACGAGATCAATGACAGTACCCAGAGGGCAGATCCATCCGCAGAAAAACCTTCCCAGCAGGATAGAGAAAATAAACATTAATACTGCCGGTATGAGGAGATATGTGAAGCTTTTTACCGCGAGGAGGTAACTTATCCCGACAAGTGGGTCTGCCCGAAAGAAGCTGTTTACGGCAACAGAAATCTCATCCTTGCCCCGGTAGTCGGTGTAGAGAAAAAGGCCAAGAAAAACAGCGAGAAATGTGAGTTGAAAAACGCGTGCAGTCGTTATTTTCATGATTTAAAGTTTATCGCATACAATCTGATATGGTCGCCCCTCGTTTAGACCTTTACAACTTTTATTTTATTGAGATTCATTTCTCCGAGACCACGTTTATAGGCAACGACAGTCGTCGAAATCTCCTCCGGTTTCAGGTTGAAAAGTGTTGTCGCGAAGGCATCGGCGGCCACGATATCTGTTGAGGCTATCACTTTATTGAGCACTTTTACATCACTCAAATTACCGCCCTGCGGGCCATGTCTCAAGAGTATGCGGGTAGCGTCGATGACAGTAAGGTGGCTCTTGACAATGCTATTTACATCGGAGAGGGCATCGTCCATACCTCTGTGGAGGTAGCCTCTGTCGCCGCCCATAATGCCCATCATATTTTTCAGTCCCAGGGTAACCTGTGTCAGACCGTGGTGTTTTGCGATGGGAACATTAATAAAGACATTTGCTGAAAGCGCTTCATCGTAGAGTTCCCATTCTTTCAGGAAAACCCCCTTTATCTTTATGTTTTTATAACGCTCCCGGTCCATCTGTTTGATCTCCACATTAGTCACTTATCCCCCGGCAAAGCCGGGGGCTTGATAATATGAACCGCTCAAAGCGGTTAAAAACCTTGAGCTACCTGAAGGCAGCTGCTATTCTTCGAACATTTTCAGTTGATCGAGCTTTTTATCTTCGTCTTCTTGTCTCTTGATATATTCCCGAACAACGTTTTCGTCCAATCCTATCGTTGATACGCAATATCCTCTGGCCCAGAAATTCTGGCCTATGAAGTTCCTCTGTCGACCGCACATTCGTGAGATCCATATAGCACTCTTCCCTTTGATAAACCCTATTATTTGTGCTATTGCATACTTTGGGGGAACCGATATGAGCATGTGGACGTGGTCCATCACAAGATGTCCTTCCATGATCTCACTCTCCTTCTGCCGGGCCAGCTCTTTAAAAATGGGCACTAACTGCTTCCTGACTTGACCATAAAGCGTCTTCTTTCTGTATTTCGGTATCCACACTACATGGAACTTGCAATCCCACTTTGTGTGGTTTAAACTCTGGTAGTTGTTCATTTAAAACCTCCTCCTTTGTAAACTTTGAGCGGTTCACACTGAAGGGGGTTTTCTCTTATAATCCCGAAAAAGTCAAACTCTTTGGGTCCCCCGGCAAAGCCGGGGGCTTACCGGATGGAGTTATCCCTTTCAGTATCGAAGCGATACCGCTGTTTTCATAGGACCGGCGGGGATCGTTGCAGGGATTATCAAAGACTTTTACCTTTTTTGCTCCGGCCTTGAGACATTCTTCGACAATGGTTTTTACGACAACAGGATGGGTGGTGGCTGCATATTCCGGTTTTCTGTCCCAGCCGATATTCGGTTTCACGACAACCGTGTCGCCCTGCTTCACAAATTTCTGAATCCCGCCGAGCGATGCAATTGCCTTTCTCGTTATAGCAGCGTAATCCGGTCCTTCAGAGACGACCACAAGAGAAGGTTCTTTTGCGAACAATCCTTGCGGTATCTGACTGATCAAAAGCGACGAAGCGGCAAGTTTGAGAAAATCTCTTCGGTTCATGGTTGACCCCGGTTTATTATCGTCATTGAGCTCCCGTGGATCTCTTTAAAACAGACCCTGATGTAATTATTATATTCCTTTTGTCAGGAGTCAAGGGTATAATTTACACCTGTTATGGATAGTATGCAAGAGATGAACAGACGGGATTTTATTCGCTTTGTCAGCGTTTTTGCTGTCTCATTTCTTATGCCACATTCTTCGGACGCCAAAGAAGTTGAGCGTCTTCTGGATAATGAAGACAGAGGAGGTTTCAATGTACGATTTATTATGCCCATCAAACCCGTTAATCCTGAGAAATGGGTCCTGAAGATTGGCGGATTATGTGAGCATCAGGGACAATTTACCCTGGCATCTATAAAAAGACTTCCCAAGGATATCCAGGTGTCACGAATGACCTGCGTGGAGGGCTGGTCGGGTAAGGCCAAATGGGGAGGGTTTTCCCCTCAGACCTTATTTAATGCCGTAAAACCGAAGAAAGAGGCCAAATATCTCTATTTTTTTTCTGCTGATAATTACTATGAATATATTTCTATGGAAGACCTCCTCAAACCCCGTGTGTTTTTTGCCTATGAAATGGATAATAAACCCCTTCCCGATATCCACGGAGGCCCTTTAAGACTCCTGATACCCTCCAAGTACGGTTATAAGAGTGTCAAAACGATCATGAAGCTTGATTTCGTAAAAGAAGAGGGAACAGGCTACTGGTCTCAGTTCGGTTATTCCAAGGATGGAACGATCAAGCCGGGCACCGATCATGCCCTTGATCTCAAGACCTACAAAATCATTAAGAAAGACGGCGAGCCCGATTATTAAATGAAGCAGGCTGCAGGAAATACCAAAGGGCTCTCTGGCGGGAATCTTATAAAATAGATGAGGGGTTAATAAACTGTAATGGATAAAGACGTGTTAGACAAACAATGTACCCATTGGGACGATACGCTTTCCAATATGCCTGATATGTTCGGAAAAGAGGAAAGCGAGACTGCACAAAAAGCCCTTGAGGTTTTTCAACAGGAAGGCATTACGCGTATCCTTGAACTCGGCGGAGGCCAAGGCAGGGACACCGTCTTTTTCGCGCAAAATGGTATGTATGTAGATGTTATTGATTACACGGAAAACGGCGTCCGGATCATAGATGAAAATACAGAGAAAGCCTGTCTAAAAGATCATGTTTCATCCCTGTGTCATGATATGAGAAAAGGACTGCCTTACGAAGAGGGATCTTTTGACGGCTGTTACGCTCATCAGGTATTGTGTATGGCCCTTACAACGGCAGAGCTTGAATTCCTCATCGGGGAGGTGAGAAGGGTTTTAAGACCAGGTGGAGTTTTTATCTACACGGTCCGCAATACCGATGACGCTCACTTTCAGCAGGGGATACACCGGGGAGAAGACTTGTATGAGAAAAACGGATTTATTGTACATTATTTCAGCAGAGAAAAAATAGAAATCCTTGCCAGAGGTTTTGACATTATGGGTGTAGGACCGTCTGAAGAGGGCCGCCTTCCGAGGAGACTTTTTCGGGTGACGCTGAAAAAGACCGGTTGATCCATTCAGACATGCAAGGGTTTTTTATTTATTGCCCTCTTCCAGGAAGGTTATTGCATAGGCAAAGGCCTGATCTCTATCTACCATTTCGCCGGCAATCTGTTTTTCCCGTATACTGTTCAAGCATTTGCCTATCGAGGGACCCTGTGCAAAACCGAGCCCTATGAGGTCACTGCCGTTCATGATCACAGGCAGGGGCTCTTCGAGAGATTTTTTATATGCGCTCAGGATTTCTTCGCAGCGTTTTTTCACCATTTCTGTTGAAGGATTATCAGTGCCGCCGGAGCTGCCGTACATATCGCATAAAGTATGGAGAATGAGACAAGGCGTGAGATCACCCATTTTATAGACAAGCCTCCGGATGGCCTTTTCCGTTGATTCGTTATTGCTGATGAGAAATATCCGCATATGGCTTTCAATAATCGCGAGAATAGTTTTGATCTCATGGGTGCTGAACCGAAGTTTTTCCATGATGCCCGAAGCGATTTCCTGCGAGAAGCGCTCATGATAGAAGAAATGAACAACCTCTTTCTGCTCATCGTAGGAAAAAGTGTGCGCTTTCCCGAGATCGTGGAAGAGGAATGCATACCCGACATTTCTCAGCGCCTTTTCGTCAAGGGATGCATATTGTTGGTTACAGCTATGTAGATATCGGAAGCCGTCAAGGGTATGCCCCAATGTCTCAAGCTGGAAATTTTTTTCAATATCCATTTGCCGCAGGGCATAGAGCTCCGGGAATAGCTCGAAGAGCAACCCGGTCTTTTCCAGCATCATCATGGCATCTGCCACGCCGCCTGCCATGATGATGTGATCCATTTCATACTTAATACGCTCTGCCGCAGTCTCATGAATGAGGTGTTTTAGTTCCTGTATGGATCGGATAAGCTCACTGTCGAGGGTGAACCCTTCAAGGGTTACAAAGTGACGAATGGCCTTGAGCATGCGGAGGGGGTCATTCGTCAGGGCGCTTTTATCGGGATAACGAATAACCTTGTCTTGAATGTCTTCTATACCGTGAAGAGTATCAACAACAACGCCATTCCCTATGTCGTAGGCAATGGCGTTCATCGTGAAATCCCTTCGTTTCAGATCTTCTTCTATACTCCCCTCGACAATAGTGATATCGAAGGAAGTGTCATCTGTGATAATCCTGTGCGTCTGGATCGGTTTTTTACCGAGTATAAATGCCGGTCTTTTGAATATCTGCTGGAGCTCTTTGAGGTCAGCTTCATCAGTAAGCGCAAGGTCATAATCCCTGGGCGCCTTTTTAAGGAGCATTTCGCGTATAGCTCCCCCCACAAGATATACGTGGCCGGAAAAGGATTGACCTGCAATATGCTGGATCGTGGCATGCTCTTTAATGGCTTCTTTCAGAGCATCAAAGGATACTCCCAAAAATGTTAAACCTTTTCCGCAAAGTCAATCAGTCCCCGTGAGATCCTTTTTATAGAATCGATTATATCAAGGTAAAGGTAGGAAGCTTGCGGCATGCAAATACCTTTGATGAGCCTGTCCTGATGAATGAGAGCGTACTCATCGGCTATCTTGAATATTTTTTCCCAGCCAACCCTGACGTTTGTCTTGAGTACGGGGTTTTTCGTGGCAATGTAGTCTTTGGTATCACGGAACTGTTCTTCCAGTATTGTATATAGTTCGTTGATTTCAGCAAGGCCTTTTTCGCTGAAAAGGATCTTCAGCTCTACTTTTGTTTCCATTTTGTTTATCAGGTTTTCCAAAGCCAGTCCGATTGTTTGGAATGAAGGTATGAGGAACAGAAAATCCTTTTGGGTCTCGCTCTTATTCGGTTCCTCTATGATTTTCTGGATAGAGACTGCCCGTGATTTTATCATGTCTCTGAATTGTGCTTTGTTTTCCTTTATTATATCCAGTTTGTTTGTGAGGAATCCTTTTTTGACATCGTCCAGAATCGGTACTGTTTTTACGAACATATCATTAAATCTATTCACTAATCGTTTTTCTTCCATATTTTCCTCCATAGATACTTGATAACTCTCACTATTATATAGCACAGGAGCGATGATCTGTCAGCTATGATCTTAATCACCGATAATCACAACAATCGTCTATAGATCATTTATCGTTGTCTGACAACACATGTCATGTTGTGTTCCCTTGCTTTTTTCTTTTGACTGTATTCCGAATGTCAATGCCTGCCACGGCTTTTTTCTGTGTTCATGATGTCCATGTTCTGTTGTCCAGGAAGATCTGGAAAATACAGCAAGTTTCTGCTATAATGAGATGTTTGCTTGTTATAATAAGGCCATGGAAAGCTTTGGTGCAGGGATTGATGGGCCTTATTTTGAAACTATCCGGAGTCTTATAAAAGGCTTTCGGGGAGGTATTTATAAACATAACACAAAGAATGCAAGATCGTATTTTAATAATCGGGGAGGCAATATGAGTAAAAGAACAGTTACAGTAGACGGCTGCACTGCCTGTGCGCACGTTGTCCATGCCACAAATGAAATCATCACCATCTATCCCATAACACCCTCTTCGCCAATTGCCGAGGTGTGCGATGCCAAGTCGGCAGCGGAGGAGCTCAACATCTGGGGCTCAGTGCCGATGGTGAGTCAGATGCAATCTGAAGCCGGCGTTGCCGGTGCGGTCCATGGCTCTCTTACCACAGGGGCACTTACCACAACCATTTCTGCCTCTCAGGGTTTGCTGCTGTTGATTCCAAATATGTATAAAATTGCCGGAGAACTTATACCTACGGTCTTTCATGTAACCGCCCGTTCCCTTGCTACCCAGGCCCTTTGTATATTCGGAGACCATTCCGATGTTATGGCTGCCAGGGCTACCGGTTTTGCAATGCTCTGCTCCAAAAATGTTCAGGAAGCCATGGATTTCGCGCTCATCTCCCAGGCTGCGACCCTTGAATCCAGAATACCCTTTATCCACTTTTTCGACGGTTTCAGAACATCACATGAGATACAGAAAATTGAAGTGCTTTCCATGGAGGAGATGCGGGCAATGATTGACGATAACCTCGTTCACGCCCATAGAATGAGAGGCCTTACCCCGGACAGACCCTTCATGCGGGGTACTGCACAGAATCCCGATGTCTATTTTCAGGGCAGGGAAACTGCCAATAATTTTTATGAGGCCACACCAGGCTTCGTACAGAAGGCAATGGACAAGTTCGCGACCCTGACAGGACGTAAATATAAGCTTTTCGAATATTTCGGAGCGCCTGATGCCGACCGCGTTATCATCGTTATGGGTTCCGCAGGAGAAACGGTGCTGAGCACGCTCAATAGTCTCAATGCCCGTGGAGAGAAGCTGGGGCTCATTCAGGTTGCCCTGTACAGGCCATTCGACATCGATGCTTTTGCGGCATCAGTCCCTGCAACCGTTAAAGCAATTGCAGTACTTGACCGTACCAAAGAGCCTGGTTCCATTGGAGAACCGCTCTATATCGATGTGAGGACTGCTCTCGGCGAGGCCCAGGAGAAAGGGATTAACCGTTGGGGTCATTATCCCAAGATAGTAGGAGGCCGTTATGGCCTTGGCTCGAAAGACTTTACACCAGCCATGGTAAAGGCAGTCTTCGACAACCTTGCCAATGCCAAACCAAAAAACCACTTCACCGTTGGTATTAATGATGATGTGAGCGGAACCAGCCTTGTCGTTGATGAGTCTTTTCATCTCGAAGATAAGGCTTACCGGGCACTCTTCTATGGACTGGGAGCTGACGGCACCGTAGGCGCCAACAAGAACACTATCAAGATCATCGGAGGCGAAACAGACAACTATGCCCAGGGCTACTTTGCTTATGATTCCAAGAAATCCGGCTCTATGACAATTTCTCATCTCAGGTTCGGGAAAGACATGATACAGAACCCGTACCTGCTCTCAGACGCCAATTTCGTTGCCTGTCATAATCAGACTTTTCTGGAAAAATATGACATGCTTGCCCAGGCAGAGGATGGGGCAATATTTTTACTCACCACCTCTCACGGTAAAGAAACGGTCTGGGATACGCTTCCCGCAGAAATGCAGAAACAGCTTATTGCAAAGAAGATGAAGTTCTACATCATTGATGCCATTACTCTCGCGGAGGAGCTTGGACTGGGCGCCCGGATAAACATGATCATGCAGACCGCATTTTTTGTCATTTCAGGTATTATTCCTAAGGATGATGCAGTAAAGGCAATAAAGAAAGAGATCAACAAGACCTATGGAAAAAAGGGCGAGAAATTACTCAATATGAATTACGCTGCTGTGGACAAGGCCCTCGAAAACATCGTAGAGGTGCCCATCCCCGACAAAGTAACATCAACTACAGGGTTGAGACCGCCCGTTCCGGCACATGCGCCACAGTTTGTGAAAGATGTTACGGCCATGATGATTGAAGGTAAAGGCGACGCCCTTCCAGTATCGGCTATTCCTGCTGACGGGACATGGCCAACGGGTACCACCCAATATGAAAAACGCAATATCGCTGTCCACATCCCGGTTTGGGAACCTGATACGTGTATCCAGTGCGGTACATGCTCATTTGTATGTCCCCACGCAACAATCAGGATAAAGGCATACGATCCTGCGCTCCTTAAAAACGCCCCTTCCACCTTCAAATCCGTTGACGCAAAAGGTAAGGAACTGAAAGGGCTTAAATTTACCGTCCAGATAGCCCCGGAAGACTGCACCGGCTGCGGTTCATGTGTCTTTGTATGTCCCGCCTCGAAGAAAGACGCCGATGGCAAGAAGACTGACAGCAAGGCCATTAATATGAGCCTCCAGGAACCATTGCGCGCACAGGAAACAGAAAACTACGAATTCTTCCTCAACCTGCCCGAAACCGACCCTGCACTGTATAATCTCATGACGGTAAAAGGAAGCCAGTTTGTAAGACCCCTCTTTGAGTACAACGGCGCCTGCTCGGGCTGTGGTGAAACGCCATATTTGAAACTTCTCACCCAGCTATTCGGAGACCGTCTGTTCATAGGGAATGCTACCGGTTGTTCTTCGATTTATGGCGGCAATTTACCCACAACGCCTTATGCTAAAAGGGCCGATGGCAGAGGTCCTGTCTGGTCCAACTCGCTCTTCGAAGACGCCGCTGAGTTTGCTTTCGGTATGGCCCTTACGGTCGACAAGTTCAAATCCCAGGCCCTCGAAGTGATGGCGCGCCTGACCGCGAACTCTCGCTACACAGGGGCAAAAGAACTTTTCGATGCTATCATAAATGCAGATCAGTCTGCACAGGCTGGCATTGAAATACAGCGAGGACGCATTGAAGAATTGAAGAAGCTTCTCGCAAAAGACGATTCGGCGGATGCGAAAAACCTCATGTTCCTGTCGGATTATCTTGTTAAAAAAACTGTCTGGGGTATCGGAGGCGACGGATGGGGTTATGACATAGGTTACGGCGGGGTCGATCAGGTCATGGCTTCGGGCTTTAACGTGAACCTCATGATTATGGACACGGAAATCTATTCAAATACAGGCGGGCAAATGTCAAAGTCTACCCCTCTGGCAGCCACAGCCCAGTTTGCTGCGGCAGGAAAAAAGACGCCGAAAAAGAATATAGGCGCCATGATGATTCCATATGGTAATGTCTATGTAGCCCAAGTGGCCTTCGGCGCCAATCCTGCACAGACAATACGGGCAATGAAGGAAGCTGAGGCCTTTGAAGGACCATCATTGATCATTGCCTATTCGACATGTATCGGTCAGGGTATTGATGATATGTCGAAAGGTGTTGAAGAGCAGAGAAGAGCTGTAGCATCAGGCCACTGGCCACTTTTCCGCTATAACCCCGGTCTCGAAGCAGAGGGTAAAAATCCCTTTGTTATCGACAGTCAGGAGCCCAGTCTGCCATATGCAGAGTATGCCTACGGAGAAAACCGGTTCAAAGCGCTTAAGAGGAGCAACCCGAAAGAAGCCGATGAATTAATGAAACAAGCCCAGGCTTCCGTGGAAAGGAGATTGAAGTATCTGAAACATCTTACTGAGTGGTCACCTTCAAAGGCATAGACTGGTTACTTTTTTAAAATGCCCTAGGATGTAAGTTTTATAGACAGGAAGGGGTAATTATGCGGAAAATGGTTTTTTCGTGTAGTTACCCCTTCCTTTTTTATGGGAAAACGCTCTGCCGCTCCCTTATCCGGCAAAGAGGTATTTATAAGACCGTAATGAGACAAAAACTCTGGAAAATACAGCATATTTCTGCTATAGTTAAGCGTTTATTCGGAGTAAAAAGACCATGGAAAACTTTGATGTTATTGTGATAGGGGCAGGTCATGCGGGTTGCGAAGCGGCCCTTGCTGCCTCCCGTATGAAGGCAAAAACGCTCCTGATCACGATTAACCTCGACCATATTGCCTATATGTCCTGTAATCCTGCGGTGGGCGGTCTTGGGAAGGGACACCTTGTAAAAGAGATTGATGCCCTTGATGGTGAAATGGGGCTCAATATCGATGCTACCGGTATCCAATTCAGGATACTGAACATGAAAAAGGGGCCTGCCGTACGGGCAACCCGTATCCAGGCTGATAAAGCCCGATATGCCCTGAGGATGAAGACACGTCTTGAAAAACAGGAGAACCTCTTTATCAGACAGGGCATGGTGGAAAAGCTCCTCGTCGATAAGGATACTGTTTTTGGTGTTGAAATGCGATGGGGGGAAAAGTTTTTCAGCAAAACAGTTGTCATCACCACGGGGACATTTCTACGGGGACTTATCCATGTCGGTCTTGAGCAGTGCGAGGCAGGCAGGCTGGGAGATATTGCTTCTGTTGGTCTTTCTCATAGTCTCAAAAACTTTGGTCTTGAACTAGGCAGGCTCAAAACGGGAACCTGCCCAAGGCTTGATGGAAGGACGATCGACTTTTCAAAGATGGAGCCGCAGCATAGTGATGATCCGCCTGTGCCTTTTTCCTTCCTGACGGAAAAGATCACCAACAGACTCCTGCCCTGCTGGCTTACTTACACCAACGCGGCAACACATGATGTGATACGTTCAGGCTTTGACAGATCTCCGCTCTATACAGGAAAGATCAAGGGGACGGGAGTACGTTACTGTCCTTCTATCGAAGACAAGATCGTCAGGTTTGCAGATAAGGAACGTCACCGTATTTTTATAGAACCTGAGGGGCTCGATACCGTAGAGTATTATCCCAACGGTTTTTCGACAAGCCTTCCCCTTGATATTCAGATTGCCATGCTCCGTACGGTACCCGGCCTCGAGAAAGTGGAGATTACCCGACCCGGCTATGCCATCGAATACGATTTTATCTTTCCCACGCAGCTCTACCCTACACTGGAAACAAAGGTTGTGACCAATCTCTTCCTTGCAGGCCAGATCAACGGGACTACGGGCTACGAAGAAGCCGGCGCTCAGGGACTCATGGCTGGCGTCAATGCAGCATTAAAAGTTCGCAGCGAGGGGGAGTTTATTCTTGGGAGAGACGAGGCATACATCGGAGTCATGATAGACGATCTTGTTACCCGTGGTGTTGATGAGCCATACCGGATGTTTACCTCCCGTGCGGAGTACAGACTGCTCCTCAGGGAGGATAACGCTGATTTGAGGCTCACCGAAAAGGGTTACCACTTAGGGCTTGTAAGCGAAGAGCGGCATAAAAAGGTTTTGGAAAAGAAATCGAAAATAGAGAGAGCCCATGAAATGCTTCGGTCAGTCCGTCTGAAACCGACAAAAGTTACCAACGAGACACTGAAGGATAAAGGCATTGAAGGTATCAAAAATCCCATGACCCTGGAAGAACTTCTGAAAAAACCGGGAGTTACCATTCATGACGTGAAACAAATCGAAACCGGATTCGATGAAATTGAAGAAGATATTGCATATCAGGTCGAGTTAAATGTAAAATACCGTGGTTATACCGACAGACAGATGGAAATGGTACGGAAAACAAAAAGGCTTGAGGACAGAAAAATCCCTTCAGATGTTGTCTACAAAGAAATATCAGGTCTTTCCCGGGAAGTGGTGGAGCGGTTTACGAAGGTGAGACCCTTTACCCTCGGTCAGGCATCCCGGATCCCCGGTGTTACTCCGGCTTCCATTACAGCCTTAATGGTACACTTCAAGAAGAAAGGGATATTGTAAGCGTCAAACCAAAGGTGTACCGAATAGCCAAAGTGTGAAACGGAATGAGTTGTGGAAAATAATAATAAAGAAATAGCGGCCATTCTCGAAGAGTTTAAGGTAGATCTCTTTGGCATCGGTGATATGTCGTTATATGATAGTAGTCTTGTGGGTATTGATGATAAAGTGAAAGAGGAGTTACCATTTGCTGTCTTTTTCGGCCTTGTATTATCGAAGAGCATACTGGACACCATAACGGACGGGCCAACCCAGCTCTACCTCCACCATTACCGGCAGTTGAACTACAGGCTCGATATGATAAGCTACCTGCTTTCCAGGGAAATCGAAAAGAAAGGATACAAAGCCATGCCTTTTGCCGCCTCACAGGTCGTTGACTGGCAGAAACAACGAGGTCATATCTCGCATAAAAAGATCGGTGTTATTGCCGGTATTGGTTGGATAGGACGGAACAATCTGCTCATAGACCCGGTATTCGGAGCCCACGGACGTTACAATACAGTCCTCACCGACATGCCCCTTGCGGCAGGCAAGCCTCTTGATCAGGGCTGCGGAGACTGTATGGCCTGCGTCGATACCTGCCCGGCCGAGTCAATCAAAGAAGAAGCAGCACTTTTTGATCATAAAGGATGTTACGAGATGATAAACAAACTCAGGAAAGAACGAAACATCGGTCACCATATATGCGGTATCTGCGTATCGGCATGCAGGGGGAAGCGATGAAGGCCCTCATAGCCCTCGAAGACGGTACTCTCTTTGAAGGAAAAGGCTTTGGTATAGAAGGCGAAAAAGCAGGTGAGATTGTCTTCAATACGAGTATGACGGGCTACCAGGAGATCATGACAGACCCTTCTTATAAAGGGCAAATTGTGACCATGACATACCCCCTTATCGGCAACTATGGTGTCAATAATGAAGACGTTGAATCGGGCGGTCCCAAGGTGGAAGGCTTTATCGCCCGGGAATTCAGCAAAATCACCAGCAATTTCAGGGCAACCGGCGATCTTCTCGGCTATTTTACAGAACATAATATCCTTGCCATAGAAGAGGTTGATACACGGGCGCTCACAAGGCATCTCAGGCTGCGGGGCGCCATGAAGGGGATTATTTCCACTGGGGATCTTGACCCAGAAAGCCTTCTTCGGAAAGCACGTCAATGGCAAGGGATCGTTGGTGTGGACCTTGTAAAGGAAGTGACCTGCAAAGAAACATACCAGTGGGTGGGGGAAGGCAGCGAGTTACGCGAAAACCCGGAACCCGGAACCCGGAACCCGGAACTGAAAGTCGTTGTTATGGATTTTGGAGTAAAGCGTAACATCCTGCGTATCCTTGCGAATATGGGCTGCGATGTGATTGTTGTGCCTGCTTATGAAAAGGCTGAAAATATCCTTGCCATGAAGCCTGACGGCATCCTTCTCAGTAATGGCCCCGGTGATCCGGAAGGTGTGCCCTATGCCATTGACGAGATTAGGAAGCTCTTCGGAAAGGTACCCATCTTTGGAATCTGCCTTGGGCAGCAGCTTTTGGGTCTTGCCTATGGCGGAAAAACGTACAAGCTGAAATTCGGCCATCGGGGAGCCAATCAGCCCATCCAGGAGACGGCCACCGGAAAAGTCTTTATAACATCGGAGAACCACGGGTTTGCCGTTGATTTCGGTTCTATCACGGAACACCCTGTCCGGGTGACTCATGTGAACCTCAACGACAAAACCATTGAGGGCATCGAACACGAGCAGCTTCCTATATTTTCCGTTCAGTTTCATCCCGAAGCATCTCCGGGACCCCATGATTCTTATGGATTATTTGAAAAATTCAGGAATATGATGAAGGATTTTAAATGAAGACCAGTAACCAAAGAATGCATTACCAGCCACTCATGATTCAGTCTCTCAGGTTGGTTGTTGAGGTAGGCGATGCCGAAAAGAACTGATATTAAAAGTGTTATGATCATAGGCTCGGGCCCTATTATTATAGGCCAGGCCTGCGAGTTTGACTATTCGGGGAGTCAGGCCTGTAAGGCCCTGCGGGAAGAAGGTTACAAGGTAATCCTTGTGAACAGCAATCCTGCCACGATTATGACTGATCCCGATATGGCCGACAGGGTTTATATTGAACCCCTTACCCCGGAAGTGCTCGAAGAAATCATCAAGGTGGAAAGGCCCGATACCCTCCTGCCCACCCTTGGCGGTCAGACAGGACTCAACCTTGCAACGATCCTTTCCGAGAGGGGTGTTCTCGAAAAATACAATGTTGAGCTTATCGGCGCTAATTACAAGGCCATCAGGAAGGCTGAAGACAGAGAAGAGTTCAAGGCGGCCATGGAGAAGATCGGCCTTGAGGTACCGAAAAGCGGCCTTGCTTTCAATATGGACGATGCCCGCAAGGTAGCCAAAGATATAGGTTTCCCGATCATCATACGGCCAAGCTATACCATGGGCGGCACCGGCGCGGCTGTTGCCTACAATGTTGAAGAATTTGAAATCCTTGCCCAGAGAGGACTTGAAAGCAGCCTCATCACCGAAATCCTCATTGAAGAGTCTGTTATCGGATGGAAGGAATATGAACTGGAAGTGATGAGGGACAGAAAGGATAATGTTGTCATCATCTGTTCCATTGAAAACTTCGATCCCATGGGAGTTCATACCGGAGATTCGATTACCGTGGCGCCGGCCCAGACCCTGACCGACAAGGAATACCAGGCTATGCGTGACGCATCAATCCGTATCATCCGGGAAATCGGCGTCGAAACAGGGGGTTCCAATATCCAGTTCGGCATCCATCAGGACAACGGCAGGATGGTCGTTATAGAGATGAACCCCAGGGTATCCCGGAGTTCCGCCCTTGCGTCAAAGGCGACGGGCTTCCCTATCGCAAAGATCGCGGCGAAACTTGCTGTCGGATATACCCTCGATGAGATCCCCAATGACATCACAAAGATGACTCCGGCATCCTTTGAACCGACTATCGATTATTGTGTCGTCAAAATACCCCGGTTTACCTTTGAAAAATTCAAAGGCGCCGATGAAACACTGACCATTTCCATGAAATCTGTCGGCGAAGCAATGTCCATCGGGCGAACCTTCAAAGAGTCTCTTCAGAAGGGTTTGAGATCCCTTGAGATCGGCTGTTTCGGTATTACCAATGACAAGCTTCCCAATGTAACTGATGCGGCATATATTAGGAAGAAGCTCATTACGCCCAACTGCGAACGCATCTTTTACATACGCCACGCTCTGCGTCTCGGATTCGATATTAACGAGATATATGAACTCTCTAAAATAGACAGGTGGTTTCTTAAGAACATTGAAGATCTTATCCTCTTTGAGCGTCAGATCGAGGCCTGCAAAGCCGAAGGTGCTCCCTTAGGCGAAGCAAAAGGCGGCTTATCAGGGGAGATGCTGCTACAGGCCAAGCGGTATGGTTTTTCTGACAGACAGCTTGCCGATATTCTCGACATCACTGAGAACGAAATACGGTCATACCGTCTGGGCAAAGGCATTAAGAGTGTCTTCAAGCTCGTCGACACCTGCGCTGCCGAGTTTGAGGCCTATACGCCCTATTACTATTCAACCTACGAGTTTGAAGATGAATCGCGCACATCGGATAAAAAGAAGATCATGATCCTCGGAGGAGGCCCCAACAGGATAGGACAGGGCATCGAATTCGATTATTGTTGTGTTCATGCGGCCTTTGCTTTGAAGGACCTTGGTTATGAAACGATCATGGTCAACAGCAATCCTGAGACAGTCAGTACTGACTACGATACGTCGGATAAACTCTATTTTGAACCCCTTACTTTTGAGAATGTCCTCGACATCGCCGAGAGTGTGAAACCCGATGGCGTGATTGTACAATTCGGGGGGCAGACACCGCTCAATCTTGCCGTATCCCTTCAGAAGGCAGGTGTGAAGATCATCGGCACCACACCGGAAAGCATCGATATGGCAGAAGACCGCGATAAGTTCAAATCCCTCTTGAAGGAACTGCATCTGACCCAACCCGAGAACGGTATTGCCGTCTCCTTTGAGGAGGCCGAAAAGATCGCTGCTATAATCGGATACCCCGTTGTTGTGAGACCATCCTATGTGCTTGGCGGCAGAGCCATGGAGATTGTCTACAATGAAAGAGACCTTGAAACTTTCATGGCAAAGGCAGCAGAGGCTTCGCCGGAGCGGCCAATCCTTATTGACAAATTCCTTGAAGATGCCATAGAGATCGATGTCGATGCCGTAGCAGACGGAGAGTGCTGTGTTGTTGCCGGTATTATGGAGCATATCGAAGAAGCCGGCATCCACTCAGGAGACAGCGCCAGTGTCCTACCGCCATATTCGCTCAACGATGATGTGATTGAGCGGATCAAAACCTACACGTACAGTCTTGCAAAGGGTCTCAATGTTATTGGCCTTATGAACATCCAGTATGCCGTAAAAGATGATGTTATCTATGTCCTTGAAGTGAACCCGAGGGCAAGCAGGACCGTGCCTTTTGTGAGCAAGGCGACCGGTGTCCAGTGGGCTAAAATAGCCGCCAAATTGATGGTGGGCATGAAGCTCTCCGACCTCGGCATCGAAAAGGAAGTAGAGATCAACCATGTTGCCGTCAAGGAGTCTGTCTTTCCCTTCAACCGTTTCGGGGCCATCGACACGATACTGGGGCCGGAGATGAAGTCTACCGGCGAAGTCATGGGCATTGATGTCAATTTCGGAGCGGCATTCTGGAAAGCACAGCTTGGCGCCGGACAGAACCTCCCTAACGAGGGCAGCGTCTTTATCAGTGTAAAAAACAGGGACAAACGAAATGTTGTTTTTGTTGCCAAGAAGCTCTCTGATCTCGGTTTTAAAATTTGTTCCACAAAAGGGACCGGAAAGGTCCTGGCAAATAATGGCATAGATGTCCAATTCGTCAACAAGGTTTCCGAAGGGAGGCCGCACATTGTTGATATGATTAAAAACGGCGAGATCCACTTCATCATTAATACCCCAAGCGGTGTAAACCCCAAAGCCGATGGTCTCCTCATCAGGTCAGGCGCTGTTCAGTACAAAATACCCTACACGACAACCCTCTCAGGCGCCCAGGCGGTGGTAAATGCTATTGAGATTATGAAGAAGGGTGACCTGAAAGTCAAAGCCCTGCAAGACTATTACCGCTGATAGTGACGGCACCAATCCGTATTCATTCATAGAACATCGCTTCTCTCGGGGATGCACAGTACTCAACGTAGCGTTGCTGTGCCTCCATAATGTTATTCCATTTCTAAATCAAAGCGCTATCTTTGTTGGCAGCGTCGTCGTAAATCCTCACGTACAAATTGTACGCTCCGGTTTCCTCCTCCTTGCCGCCTCAATATCATC
>PNOF01000045.1 GCA_013824645.1 Syntrophus sp. (in: bacteria)
TAAGGAAGAAGTTTATCTGAAGGTGATAACATCGGATACGGCAGATTTTGCCAAGCCGCGCGTGATGCCGAAGCCACTGGTGCTTGCAGTAGAGCAGGTCAAGATCAAGGACAGGGGATGGGCGGATAATTTAAAGCATAAAATTGAACGGGAAACGGACAAGCTTGACCCAGGGCCTAAAGTGCCTTTTTCAAGGCATGTTCCAGTTCCCGAATGAGCTTCTGTTCAGACACCTTCTCCTCCATTTCGGCAAGGTTCTCGATATCGGGGCGAGGTTCACCCTGCATCTTTCCTTCCCGATATTTTTTCTTCCATCTTGAAAGCATAAAGGGATGAATGTTGAGGATTCTATCTACGTCCTGAATAAGCGTGCCCGATCAAGTAAATAGCAAATAACATTGCTTCATCACAAGGGAAAGAATTCAGACTATTTTGATCTTATCAACTTTCTTTTCTTGTCATGACGAAAAACTCTTAAGGGTTGGAGATCAGGACTTGTTTTTGCACCCATGGTGTGATCTATAAGACCAACATTTCATCCCGCTATATGTAACATATCCTGCTTTCTCTCTTAATAGTAGTTACTTACACCCTGTTTTCCCGTATCCATTTTTATCCAATGCAACGTCAGAACAATGCGGTGACAACTGGTTTTAATCTCCGCACAAAATGCGGTTAAAAGATTGCATTTGCGGTGAATATGAGCTATAATATCCGCAAGAGGTGCGAAGAATGACTACGTATATCCATGAATTGCCCGACTGGCCCCACTTCCGCTGGAGTCAGGAAGCCCTGACCCAAAAACTTGCTGCTGTTCGATACAGGCAAGGGGAGCTCATCGGACGGATGAAGGCCATGGGTTTTTCTCTTCGTGCTGAAGCCGTTTTTCAAACGCTTACGCTCGATGTCCTGAAATCCAGCGAGATTGAAGGAGAGATACTCGATAGGGAACAGGTGCGGTCCTCAATTGCCCGGCATCTCGGTATGGATATAGGAGCAACTCCCGCAGTGTCCAGAAACATCGAGGGTGTGGTCGAAATGACGCTTGATGCCACCCAGCACTATGACAAGCTCTTAACCAAAGAGAGATTATTCGGATGGCATGCGTCTCTTTTTCCTACCGGTTACAGCGGAATAAGAAAAATAAAGGTTGGCGTTTGGCGCGATGATGCCAAGGGTCCCATGCAAGTTGTATCAGGCCGGGTCGGACATGAGCATGTTCATTTTGAAGCCCCGGCTGCTGATCGAATAGAAACAGAAATGACACTCTTTCTTGACTGGTTTAACCATACTGACGGCACAGATCTCGTATTACGTGCGGGCATTGCCCACCTCTGGTTTGTCACTATTCATCCTTTTGAAGATGGCAACGGACGCATTGCCCGTGCGCTTGCCGACATGGTGCTGGCCAGGTCAGAACAGAGCCCCCAGCGCTTCTATAGCATGTCGGCACAAATACGGAATGAACGGGATGCCTATTATGGTGGATTGGAAGAGACACAGAAAGGAACACTGGATGTTACTGCACGGCTGGAATGGTTTTTCGATTGCCTGGACCGTGCATTTGATAGTGTGGAGAGCACACTTGCAGCCGTACTCAAAAAGGCCCGTTTCTGGGAATCATACGCAGCAACACCGTTTAATGACCGCCAGCGTTTAATGCTCAACAAGGTTCTTGACGGGTTTGAAGGTAAACTGACATCATCGAAATGGGCCAAACTGGTGAAGTGTTCCCAGGACACAGCATTGCGCGATATTCTTGATCTTGTGGAACGGGGCATTCTGGTCAAAGATCCATCCGGAGGCCGGAGCACCAGTTATTCACTTATTTTTCTCAATGTAGCCTGAAGACAGAAGGGTGGGTTAGGCGAGCCGGGACAGGAGACGATTTAGATATCCATCGATTCCGCCCTCTGCTGTTTTGTCGATTCTTTCCAGTTCGGGTCTGATCTGTTTCATGGTATCTTCATTGCGGACCACATCGATAGACAAGTTTCCATAGGAGCCTCGCTTCAAAAGCGAGAATGCCTGCTTCTGTTCTTTCGAGAGGGAGAGGTAGTCATCGAGGTCTTTTAGCATCTGTTCCTTTTTTTCGTCGAGATATCCATCAACGTACATTAAGAGGTTCAGGCCGTGATCGCTGCAGCAAAAATAGCTGTGCATCTCGTTAAGGTTTGTGAGCAGCAAGCGGATTTCTCGTATCATCTCTTCATCGGTCATGGGGACGAATGTGCCGTCCTCAACCATTTTCTGCATGGAAGACTTAGGGTGCATGGCGAAAGTACGGACTCTGATAAAATCAGGCTGGATCATATTTAAAAGCCTTGCTGTCTCCAGGGCATGCTCTTCGCTCAATGACTTGCCGCCAATACCGGGCATGATATATTCGGAGAGTTCAATGCCTGCCTCTTTGACGTGTCTGCCGCCTACGATAATATCATCCTCGGTTATCCCCTTCTTGATCATCTTCAACACTTTTTCTGAACCGCTCTCCATCCCGACATGCAGCCTCGTCAATCCCGCTTCCTTTAATTGTGTGAGTTCCTCGACGCTTCTTCTTTTAAGGGTTGGCGACCTTGCATAGGATGTTATCCTTTCAATAGCAGGGAATTTCTCTTTGATATATCTTAAAACCTCCAGGACGTCTTCGGTTTTTAATACAAGGGTATCACCATCCTGTAAAAATGCTGTCCGGACCTTATAACCTTCATATTCCCGTGCCATACTGTCGATATCCTTCTTTACCTCTTCCACGGTTCTCCGCGAAAACTTTGTCTTTTTATAGGACGCGCAAAAGGTGCACTGATTCCACGGGCAATTTCTCGTCACTCTTACCAGGAGGCTCGAAGCCTCGCTGGGGGGTCTTATAATCCCTTGTTCATACATGTTGGTACACTCCTAAGATCAATATTGGCATAGAGTTCTTTACCAAATAACCTTACTGTAATCAAGGGTATTTTGGTACGGCCCAGGTTTATATGAAGTTTATTATTAGTCGGTGAAAAGCCTCCTGTGAATTGTCTTTATTAAATTGAAGATCTAAAAACATCACATGTTTCAAAAGCCTTGTTGCTTATAAAGACAGCGAATATCTGACCTCTATATTCATGACGAGACAGAGCGTTGTAATGTGCGTAATATTATGACCTGGATATTTATTATAGGGATTGCTATATGGAACGGTGTCCCAGGTGTGGGCAGAGATTCGTTGCTTGCCGATGTCTGAATGGGTAGGGGGTGAGCAGCAAACCATAACACACGAGGAGAAAAAGAAATTCTCTCCACACTACATCGATACCATCTTTAGCGGAGTCTTTCCTGTAACAGTGTTTTTGAGCTTCTTACTGAATAGGCTCCATTTCAAATGGCATTCAATAATTCTCTAAGCACTGAATCGTACCGTTTGACTGCATAAAACATTTCTCCTTGTTTCTATTTGGATTCTTTCTATTTAAACTCCCTGCCACGCCAGATCATATAGATTGCCGGATAGATGATGAGTTCCAGAATTGTCGAGGTGATGACCCCGCCAACCATTGGGGCCGCAATTCTCTTCATAACGTCCGCCCCGGCTCCATGGCTGAACATAATGGGAATTAAACCGGCAAGAATGACGCTCACTGTCATGATTTTTGGGCGGATCCTTTTTACGGCGCCATGCATGATGGCATCTTTGAGGCCCCCAATACTTGTGAGCTTTCCTTCCTTTTTCCATTGATCGTGTGCAAGGTCGAGATAGAGGAGCATGACTACCCCTGTCTCTGCGTCGAGTCCCGCAAGAGCGATAATGCCGACCCACACGGCAATACTCATATTATAGTTGAGAATATAAAGAAGCCAGAAGGAGCCGACAAGGGAAAAAGGCACTGCAAGGAGCACTATGAAAGTCTTTGTCACTGACCGTGTGTTGATATAAAGGATGACAAAGATGATGAGCAGCGTGAGAGGGATTACCATTTTCAGACGCTCGTGGGTCTTTACAAGATATTCATATTCGCCACTCCACTCAAGGCGGTAGCCTTCGGGTATCTTCAAAGAGGCCACGCTCTTTTTCGCCTCATCCACATATCCACCAACATCACGACCGCTAAAATCTATGAAGACGTAGGACGCAAGCAGCCCCTGTTCACTCTTTATGGCCGTAGGTCCTTTGACAACCTTAATATCTGCAAGCTGTTCCAGCGGTATCTGGGTAATTGGAACTACGGCCTGAGCGCTTGCCCCGGACCCCATGCCTGACACGGCCGGGGAACCGCCTTGTGCCATGACGGGCACAAGAATCCTCTTTAGTTTCTCGATATCACCCCGGAGTTCCCTGGCATAGCGGACATTGACAGAATAACGCTCCCGACCTTCTATTGTCGTCGTCAGGTTCATGCCACCGACTGCGGATTCTATCACTTCCTGAACGTCTTCCACACTCAGTCCGTACCGGGCTACTTCCTTGCGTTTAATATCGAAGTCGAGGAAATATCCCGTGGTAACCCGCTCCGCGTAGGCACTTCTCGTCCCTGGGATACTCTTAACATGGTGTTCTATTTCAAGACCTATCCTCTCAATTTCCTCTATTTTCGGGCCAAGCACTTTTATGCCCACAGGCGTCCTGATACCTGTGGCAAGCATGTCAGTCCTCGCCTTGATGGGCATGGTAAAAGAATTGGCCACGCCGGGGATCGTGAGAGCATCGTTCATCTCATCTTTCAGTTTCTCGACAGTCATCCCCGGTCGCCATTTTGCTTCCGGTTTGAGGTTGATAATTGTTTCAAACATCTCAAGCGGCGCCGGGTCAGTCGGTGTTTCGGCCCTTCCCGCCTTTCCGAAGACTGACTCCACTTCAGGAATCTTCATGAGGATCTTATCCTGCATCTGGAGAAGGTCTGTGGCTACAGAAATAGAGGCTGCCGGTGCTGTAACGGGCATGAAGAAAAGAGTGCCTTCATACAAGGGAGGCATGAATTCCGTGCCGAGCTTCATAAAAGGATAAATAGTGCAAAGAAGTATGATAATACCGGCAATAATAACGGTCTTTTTGAACCTTAGCGCAAAAGATGCTACAGGTTCATAGAGCTTGTGGAGAATGTGGCTTACGGGGTTTTTCTCCTCCGGTCTTATCTTTCCCCTGATGAACAGTGTCATGAGCACAGGCGTTAAGGTCACGGCAAGGAAGGACGAAAAGAGCATGGCAAAAGTCTTGGTATATGCCAGTGGCTTGAAAAGTCGCCCCGCTTGCGCTTGCAGGGTAAAGACCGGGAGAAACCCGACGGTAATGACGAGCAAAGCGAAAAAGAGCGAAGGCCCTACTTCTTTTGCGGCATCGATGATCACATCAACCCTGTGTCCTTGTCTGCCGCCTGTTTCCCATTCTTCGAGTTTCTTATGGGCATTTTCCACCATGATAATAGATGCGTCGACCATAGCGCCTATGGCAATAGCGATACCGGAAAGACTCATGATGTTTGAGGTAACCCCAAGGTAATACATGCAGATAAAAGATATTATTATAGCGATAGGCAGGGTAAGAATAACGACAAGAGCGCTCGGCAAATGGAAGAGAAAGACGATGCAGACAACGCTCACCGCTATGGAGAGCTTGATGATCTCCTCTTTCAAAGTAGCCATGGAGCGAAGAATGAGATCGGAGCGGTCATAGGTAGTAACAATTTTCACGCCCTTCGGCAACGAAGGAGCGATATCTTTGGCGATCTTTGCCTTGACACGTTCAATGACATCCAGTACATTTTCCCCGAATCTAATGATAACAATGCCCCCGGCTATCTCTCCTTTCCCGTTAAGTTCCGCGACCCCTCGTCTAATCTCCGGACCAAGCTGTATGCGGGCAATATCTTTAAGATAGACAGGGGTGCCGGCGCCATTTGTTGCGACGGCGATGCTTTCGAGATCTGCGACAGTCTTGATGTAGCCCCGACCCCTGACCATATATTCGATGCCGGAGAACTCGATGACCCTTCCTTCTACATCGAGGTTGCTTCGTCTGACCGATTCCATTACCTTTGTGATGGGAATGTTGTAAGCGCGAAGTCGGTTGGGGTCAATAGTGATCTGGTACTGTTTCACAAAACCGCCGATGCTTGCAACCTGAGAAACACCGGGTGTGCTCTCTATGGCAAGTTTCAGGTTCCAGTCTTGTAATGAACGAAGCTGAGCAAGGTCATATTGTCCCGTTTCATCCACGACAGCATACGAAAAGCCCCATCCGAGACTGGTTGCATCGGGGCCAAGAACAGGGTTAATGCCTTGCGGGAGTTTGTTTCTCACCGCCTGGAGATATTCCAGGATTCTGCTTCTTGCCCAGTAGATATCGGTCCCCTCTTTAAAGATCACATATATAAAGGAACTTCCGAAGTAAGAGAACCCCCGGACTGCCTGCACTTGAGGAGCGGCAAGGAGCGTCGATGTAATGGGGTAGGTGATTTGATCCTCTATGAGGTCCGGGCTTCTTCCTGACCATTCTGTGTATATGATTACCTGGGTATCGCTCAAATCCGGCAACGCGTCGAGAGGGGTATTTTTGAGCGCCCAGTAGCCCCACCCAAGGGAAAAGAAAATAATGAGAAAGATAATAAACTTATTTCGTGCGCTGTATTCTATAATTTTAGCTATCATAACACTCCTTTTAAACGAAGAGCGATCATTCTCCCGCAGTAGCGGGATTACCCAAGCAAATCCTGTAACGGGCGGCTCAAAACGATCGCCCAAGCGAATAAAGTCGGCAGGCGCTCACCATCTTCAATGTGACCCGTGTCCACCAGGCGGCGCCACCGCTTTCTGTTTTGCGCCAGACCCTGCGTCCTTAGCTTCTATCCCTTTCAGCTTCGCTTCTGAGTCAATGAGGAAGTTGGCCGCCGATGCGATCTTCTCGCCTGCCTTGAGTCCTGAAAGTACCTCAATGAACTTCTCAGCCCTGAGTCCCGTGGTAACAACCCGCGGCTCGAAATAACCATCCCCTTTGTCCACATAGACGATTTTTCTCAATCCCGTATCAATGACGGCATCATCGGGTACCGCGAACTTTTGCCCAAGGTTGACCTTCAATTCAACGTCGGTAAACATCTGCGGCTTTAACTGCCCTCCGGGGTTGGGAATACTGAACCGCACTTTGGCTGTCCGTGTCTGTGCATCAAGGGTTGGAGCTACAAACTCAATTCTTGAAGAAAGCTCTTTACCGGAAAAATAGCTCAGTTGTATTCGGGCGGTGTCGCCCACTTTGATAAAGGGAAGCTCGTACTCATAGATATCGGCGACAATCCACACAGTTGACAGGTCAGAAACCTCAAGGAGCTTCTCCCCTGCCATTACCTTCATGCCCTGGGTCGCATACTTCTGGAGTACATAGCCGCTCACAGGGCTGTAGACAGCGAGAGTCCTTACGGGTTTCTCGCTTTCCTCAATTTTCTTGATCTGCTCATCGCTGATATCCCATAGCTTCAGCCTCTGTCTGGCCGCATCAATGATCGATTCGGCATCTTTTGAGAGCATGGCAGCTAAATTCTGTGTATCACCGGAAGAGTCTGCGGTTCTGCCAGAATCTGTATTCCTTTTGCCGGTCTTTTTTGCCCACCTTACCAGGTTAATGAACTCCTGCTGGGTGGCCCAGAGTTCTGGACTGTATATATCAGCGAGGCGCTCGCCTTTCTTCACGTATATTCCAGTGAAATTGACGTAGAGTTTTTCGATCCAGCCTTCGACTTTCGTGTTTACCGTCGTCAGCTTTCGCTCATCATACTCGATCTTACCCACAGTCCTGATGATTTTTTGCAAAGGCTGCATAGATGCTACCGTCGTTTTGACCCCGATAAGCTGCTGTTTCTCCAGGGGTATTTCAACGGTGGGCGCTTCTTCCTGTTTCTGTGTTACCTCAGCCGGTTTTGCCGGTTCGCCAGGGGGTTTCTCAGCAGGCATACCGGGCATTCCAGGCATGCTGCCGGTCTGTTGCCCTGTTGGAGCCTGAGTAAGATTTTTCGACGGGTTGCCGGTACCTCCCCGACGGGTCGAATAGAAAAAGACTATCCCGGTCGCAACCAGTATGAGGCAGACAACTATTATGAGTGGTTTTTTCATTTCTCTTTTACCCCCGGTAAGGAATCTGTGTTCCCTGTAATGGCCTCAAGTCGTGCTATGGCCTTTTCCCGTTCCGTATATTGTCCCCAGTAAAGGACTTCCGTATCGAGGAGCGCTTTGAGCCTTGAAATAGCTGTTATAGCCTCGATCTTGCCCGAAGCATAGCCGGAAAGGGCGAGCTGAAAATCCTGATAGGTCTTAGGGATAATGCCTTCCTTGTAGATCTTCATTAACCTTTCTGCTGTCCGGGTCATGGAATAGTTTTCCCGTATACCCGATGAAATCATATACTCTGTGACTGTCAGCTCTCTTTTAGCTCCGAGCAGGTTTGCTTGTGCTTCCTGGACAGCAGGTTCCTGTTTGCTCTTGTAAAAAATAGGAATATTGACTGTAGCCGTAAGGTTCCACATATCCATAAGACCCTGGGTCCTAGGGTAATAACTGGCTCCCATGGTGAAATCAGGATAATACTCCTTTTTTGCCATCTTCACCTTTGCCTCTGCGGCTTCAACCATCTTTTGTCTCGACCTGATCTCCGGCGAATTGCTCATCGCCATCTGAATGAGGTCTTCCATACTAAAACCATACTGAGTAAAAGCCAGCTCCAGAGGGCGGCCAAGTGGTGTGTTCACGTCTCTGCCAACAGTTGAATTCAACATCCCCTGAAGGGCCTGTATCTTCTGTTTCTGCATCTCTTCTTTTTCAAGGAGCATATATTTCTCCGTCTGGGCCATGACCACTTCTTGCTGTGAACCCATCCCGGATGAATACCGTGCGGTAGCCGCGTCCTCAACTCTCGAAAAGTACTCTGTCAACTTTGTCAGAATATCAATGTTCTTATGAGCCAGGAAGAGTTCGTAGTAGAGTTGTTTTACCGTTGCGATAATTTTTACCTGGGCGGCCCTGTACATGGCGGTAGTACTCTCTGCGTCCTTTGTTGCCATCTCGCCCTTTAATCCCCGTTTCCCTGGAAAGGGAAACATCTGGGAAAGAGAAAACATCCCTTGAGCTCCTATCTCTTCTCCAAGGGTAATACGTTTAAAACCTTCGTTCTGATAGCCGAACATGAACATTGGGTCCGGCAGTGCACCGGCTTGAGGTATTCTGTAGGTTGAAGCCGCTACTTTTGATTCAGAAACGAGGAGTTCCGGACTATTCTTCAAAGCCTTCTGAATGAGGTCATCCAAGTGCAGGCTTTCGACATCCTGAGCATAAAGAGGATAACTGATAATAGATGACGCAAACAGGACCACGGCCACAACGAGAATTATTCTGTATGCTGACCTCTCTATGCTACGTGTTTTAAACTCTGTGCTCTGGGCTAATCTTCTACTTTGCATCGATGGTGAACCTCGCGGATACTGTTTTCCCCTGGCGTGTTATTTTCACTTCATTGTTCCACGAACCGGCCATAGAATAATTTACCTTGGCCTTGTAAACACTTCCCTTGAGATCGGTGTCGGTTTTGTAGTTCGCCGCTGGCATTCCTGGCATTGCAGGCATGGAGTAGTTGAGCACTACTTTGGCATCGGTAACGGTCTTGCCTGAGGAGTCAGCGATTGATATCCCAACATTGTTCTCCCCGGCAACCGGTGGATTCCTGTCTATTGTAATGAGGACATTGTAATCCGCGGCTTTCTTTGTTACTTCATAATCCTTCGCGTATGCAACACCTGCTATCAAAAATAGAGTCACCGCAAACACTGTTAGTTTCTTCATTTTATGCCCTCCTTATTTTTTTCAAATCATACTTTTAATTATACGACCCATATAAATCCTGTCAAGGTGCCGGGCATTATGCTTATGAACAGTAGTTAATATCTAAAACAGCCGGAACGAGCCGCCCATCTGATCGGCAGGAGCGACGCCTGCTTCCAGGTGAGCACAGCGGTATCCCCTCCTTCTCTTGGTAATCGTTTCTCTCTGCGCATCTTCCATAGTCAACATTCGTGTGAATACCGCAATCGTGATGTGCATATCTCATTTTGCCCCCTCAATGTGAAAAAGAGCCAAAAAACTTAACCTCGCTGTTGCAAAACACTGGATTTCCGCATGCGCGGAACTATCATTTCTTCCCTGTGCAGATGAGGTAGACCTCGGAGCTGACGCTCCGTGATGCCGTTGGTTTGTAGACGGATACCTTCTGAAAAGCCTTTTGTAGTTCCTCTGTAATGCCCTTCAAGGTGTCGGTGAAAAAGGACTTGATAATGAAGCTGCCGCCCGGCTTGAGGCCTTCCCGGACAGTTTTTAACACAGCGCCTGCCAGGTTCTCGATGTTGGCATTGTCAACATCGCGGATACCGGAGAGATTGGGGGCGATGTCGCAGGTGGCAACATCGAAGGCTGCAAGTGACAGATCTGAAAGCACGGTACGGATGTCAGTTTTGTTGATGTCGGCTTCTCTGGTGATGATATTTTTCGAGGCTAGTTTTGGGGTCGGGAGGATGTCTATGCCGAAAACAATGCCCTGTTCACCTACAATACTGGAAATAACCTGGAGGAAACTTCCCGGTGAGCAGCCCAGATCGAGCACCGTATCATCTTTTTTAATGAGGCGGTATTTATCCTGGATTTCTTTGAGCTTGTAAGCGCTCCGCGCCCGGAATCCCTCTTTTTTTGCTTTATTGTAAAATGAGTCTTTGACAACGAATTTACCCATAGGGGTTTACGATTACCCACCCGTCCTCTTTTTTTGTCTCTCCCCTTTCGAGTGATTTTTTTATGAAATAGGAGAGCGCTTCCTGGAGGGTATCATTATTATTCAGATATTCGGTAATCCCTTTATAGGAGTCAAACTCTTTTGTACGGTAAAAGAGGTAGGCGTAATCTTCCAGCATTCTTCTGAAAAAGGGCCGCAAAGATTTCATATCTTTCCGGTTAGTGAGGTCTTTCAGGAATTCTTTCTTTTTATCTTCCAACGGTTCTGTCGGTAGGATAATTGTCCCGCCCGAGGTGCTGTTGTATGTTTTCTGGTCTTCTTCAAAGGAGTTCCATGAGAGCTGAAAGGGCACAAAGACACCGTGACTCAGGATTGTATTGATTGCAGCCCCATCAGTTGTATCGGAAATAGCGAGAGAATAGATATCCTTTGGTTTATGGACTGCGTCGGCGATATTGGCGGTAAAGGATTTCAGGGGTCTCATTTCCTCTCTGAATGTACCTGACCGGTTTGACGCTTCTTCAATGAGATAGCCTGCGTAGGCAGGGGAAATCTCTTCAAAAACCTTGGGTGGTTTTGTATCATTTCGGTATGCCTTGATAATCTCATCAAAACCTTTTTTCTCCACAGGTGCGGTCATGAGGTCCAGTAATCCCCTGGAGAAGTGTGTTTCAGCATTGAGGAAGACAAAGGCCTTGTTCTTGATCTCTAATCCGACGACCACAAGCCTTGTCTGCATTTCGTCATAGTTGGTCAGATATCCAAAGCGTTCACGGACCCCCTCTATTTTTCTGATAACCGGTCCACCGGAGGTTTTCGGTTCTTCGGTTTTAATGCCCGCTGATTTCAGTTTAAAAAGGAGTTTGCGTATAAGTTTCTGAATATCCTTATCTTTTTCTTCAGGGTATATTGCGTTGAGAAAAAAACCTGATACTTCTGTTTTGATATGCTGGAGCTCTTCGAGGAGCATCTTTTTTTCGTCCTTGGAGAGTGCGAAGAAAGCTTCTACCTTTTTTTCAACGTCCAAGGCGTTGTTGATGGCCTTTATAATTTCTTCCATAGTGGTATTGTCCGGGGAAAGCCTGTCCTTATTTGACGACTTTGTATCCGGCTTTTTCTATTACTGTTTTGATGTCGCTTTCCTTTGCCTTTGATTCATCATATTTCACGAGGGCGCTCCCCACCTGTACATTGCTTTCCAGTATACCCGGCACAGTGCCAAGGGCCTTTTTCACGGCCATAACGCAGTGCTGACAGCTCATACCTTCAATCTTTACCGTTGTTTCTGCCATAATTTCCTCCTTGACTGTTTTTGTTGTACCATGAATATAAGTACTCCGATGGCAGGTCGCAAGATATCGGGTGTATGTAGCCTATTATACCGGATAGGGTTATTCATCTTCAAAGCCGTCTACTAATTGGGCTATTATTTTACAATGATCTGAAATCCTCTCGAGGTTGACGACCATATCAACAAACATGGGACCTGCTTCAGCAAGGCAAACCTTTTGGTAGAAGCGCTCCAGGTGTCTGTTGATGGCATTGTGTATCTTTATATTGACCCTCCTCTCCCGCTCGATAATATTCCTTATTTTTATGATATCTTTATGCTCAACAAGGGATTTAGCTTCAGCAAGATTTTCCATAACCAGTGCAGTGATGTCCCGGAGTTCTTCCTTTCCTGCTTCCGAAAAGTGGGTCCGATGTTGATATTTTAATTCGGCAAGTGCGGCAATATTGGCTGCATGGGCTCCTATCCGCCTGATGTTGGAAGCAAAGGAAGAAAAGGCAAAAAGCTTTTTCGTAAGCGCTTGCGAAAGCTCACCGCAGGAAATGTTCCAGAGGTATTTAATGATCTCCGTCTGGAGGTTTTTGACGATATACCCGATGTACATAATAGTCTGTTTTTTTGATTCTTTGAAGGTGGTGACGAGGTCCAAACTTTCTCGGAGTATTTTTTGCGCCAGCATGATTTCTCTGCCGAGTTCTTTCTTGACACAGGTAAGCGCTTCCGTGGGATTCTGAAGGGATTTTTGGTCAAGGAATTCAGGCCAGAGGGCAAGAGTCTCTTCGTTGCCTGGAATGAGTTTTTTGACAAGATTCGAGAAGGGTTTCAGGAAGCCTGCGAAAATGATGACGATGAGGAGATTGCTGAAGAAATGGCCGAAAGCGACCTGCTGGGCGATGCTGGAAGAGAGGTATTTCAAAAAAGTGACGAAAAAGGGCAGTATAGCGAGGCATATCAAGGCGCCGCAGCATTTAAATATGAGGTGAGCTATGGCGCTCCTTGTGCCGTTGATGTCACTCACCATGCTGCCGAGCAATGCTGTCGCGGTGGTGCCTACATTTGCGCCAAGGAGGATGGGCAGGGCATTATCAATGGTAATGAGGCCCTGTTGACCGAGGATAACAAGTATGCCGATGGGGATTGCCGAGGCGTGGACGAGGGCGGCAAAGACAAGACCGATTAACAGCCCGATGAGGGGATTTTTTGTCTCCCGGAAAAAATGGAGGAAAAGTTCGTTTTCTTTGAGGGGTGCTGTGGCATCGGTAATGAGGTTCAATCCGTAGAAGATTATGCCGAAATAGAGGATCGCCTCGCCGATAGTTTTTAAACGGTCTTTGCCGAAGAAATAGATCATAACACCGGCAAAAAGGATGATCGGAGAAATGGTCGTTATTTTCCAGACAATGAGCTGTATGGTGAGCGTTGTGCCGATATCGGCGCCGAGAATGATGCCGAGCGAGTGATAAAAACTGATGAGGCCGGCGCTGACGAAACCTATTGTGAGCAGTGTCGTCGCGGAACTGCTCTGCAAGAGTATCGTTGACAAAAGGCCTATGGCCAAGCCATAGAGGGGTTTTTTTACAGAAAAGCGTATATAGTCACGAAACCGTGAACTGAATACTGCCTGCATGCAGGAGCTCAATTTGAGCATCCCGAAAAGGAAGAGAGCAACGCCGGTCGTAAAGAGGAGGATTTCCTTCATGGCTGTATTATGAAAGATGCAATGGCATTATGAGACCTTGCTGCCGTTAGGTATCGCTTTGTCGAGCGTCAGAAGCACAATGGAACTTTTGTCCTCATTTGAGGCCGCGAGGAGCATACCGTGTGACATGATGCCCCGCAGTTTCCTTGGTTCCAGATTTGCCACGATGACGATCTTTTTCCCAATCAGTTCTTCCTTCGTATAATGCTGCTTGATACCTGCTACGATGTTTCGTTCTTCTCCGGCATCGATGGTCAGCTTGTAGAGCTTATCAGCGCCTTCTATATCTTCGCATGTTTTGATTTCAGCGACCCTTAGTTCCATTTTTTGAAAATCTTCGAAGATAATATTTTCCATTTTTCAACTCCCGTTTCTTCTCGATATTATTGTGTAACAATATTTCTTAAAATACCAATACCTTCTATTTCCACCTCTACTGTATCACCGACGCTGATCTCACCGACACCCGGTGGTGTCCCGGTAATGATGATATCACCGGGCAGAAGCGTCATGATCTCCGAGATAAAGGAGACCAGTTCGAATACGTCAAAGATCATGTTTTTTGTGTTTGAGCGCTGTTTGGTGATTCCGTTAACCCGTGTCTCGATACGCAGGTTTTTCGGGTTTATGTCTGAAATGATCGTCGGACCGAGAGGACAGAAGGTGTCAAAAGATTTCGCCCTGGTCCACTGTCCGTCGATGCGCTGAAGATCGCGGGCAGTAACGTCATTGGCACAGGTGTAGCCTGCAATAAATCTGATCGCCTCATGTTTTGTAACATTTTTTATCTTATCTTTGATAATGACGGCAAGTTCTCCTTCATAGTGGAGCTCTTTTGTCTGCAACGGAAGGATAATGGCATCTCCATCGCCGATAACCGAAGTAGATGGTTTCATAAAAATCAGGGGGTGGTCCGGTATATCCATGTGGAGCTCTTTTGCATGGTCAAGATAATTGAGACCTACGGCGATAATTTTGGTCGGATTGACAATAATGCTCACGTATCTCTCCTCATTTTTATTATCGTACTATTCTGCTCTATGCTTTTCCTGTTTCGTGCTGTCAGGAAAGAAATAATATAAATCAGAAGCTTGGCAATAGGCAATAAGTTTTGGTGTATGCCAAACATGTGAACAAGACGGCATTTCCTGGTATATCAGGAAATGGATTGCTCAAATCATCATATATCTTCTTGTTATTCCGATGTCGGTAAGACAAGACCTGTCATTTTTTTCCAGGAGGACGCACAGCAGCACCTGTCGTTGATATAGTAAAGATGGTTGCAGTAATCTTGAAATTCACAGGCAGTCTGATCGCTAAGGAGGCATTGTGGAGACGTGGTGTAAGAGACCTTCGATGTCTGATGATGTATACCGGCAGATTCTTTGAAGGAAGATACAAGAAGACCGCTTTCATATGCTTCGCGTGTTGGATAATATCCTGTAAAACTCATCAGGGAACCATTGAAAATTTTCTGTCCCATATTTCCTCCTCTATCGCAGGATCGTTAGGAGCATCCATACAGGATATATTAAGCAAAAACTGTGCCTTTCTTGCATTGCCGTAATTTCAGTTACTTAGCTGGGTCATTCCAAAAGATAGAGCGATAAGGGTCTGTTTTACTGACAGTGGTATGTCCGGTTTTTGGCACGAATTCCATTTCTAAATCAAGGCGCTATCTTTGTTGGCAGCGTCGTCATAAATCCTCACGTACAGATTGTACGCTCCGGTTTCCTCCTCCTTGCCGCCTCAATATCATCCTTGATTTAGAAATGGAATAATTCCCGGAACAGGATTATTTCCCGCTTATCATATCATAAAACAATATCGGGGATCATGAGGCTCTTTCAGATAATTCAATATTGTTGTCAGGATGCCTCGATCACCAGTGGCAGGCTTTCAGTTTTCAGCATGTTTCTGTCGAAGTCGCCGTAAAAAGATATATTGGAGAAGCCGCTGTTATGCAAAGAGAGGTAGAGTTCATCCTTTCTTATAGGGAAAAGGGAGACCTTATTGACTATCTTTTTTGATGTTTCCTTGACAGTCAGGATTGTCTTGAAGGTAATGAGATTCTTTTTGGTATCATAATTATATATTCTTTCAAACGTAATAAGCTGATTGTCAATGAATGGCAGAGATCTGATATTGTGGTCGAGGATATAGTCATAGTTGAGTATCTGGAGAAGGAACTTTCCATCCTGTTTTAAGATGTGCTTTACATCTTTACATAATGTCTCTATCTCCTGAATGTTTGCAAGATGCACGAGGGTATTCCCGAAACAAAGCACAGCATCAAAAGCGGATGGATTATTATGACTCGCTATCTCTCTCATGTCCATTCGGGTAAACGTAGCCGGGTGATGCGTTATTTTGTCCATAGCTTTTTGGATCATGACAGAATCAGCATCTATTCCTGTAACCGCAAACCCTGCTTCTGAGAGAGCTATGGCAAGATCGCCGGTGCCACAACCTATATCCAATACCTTCTTGTCATGGTACGGTCCTTTCAGAGAACCCCTCACAAACTCCATCTGTGTTTTGTTAAAGGGAAAGATATCATCATAATACTCTGCTATTTCTTCATAGAAAGCCATTCGTGGTCCTCCTGACAAACGATATGGATAGTATATACCATGAGGTCTTGTTGCTAAAGCTTTAACGACAGAATCCAAAAAACTGTTACCTGCTGCGATGGGTAATATATTATACGGAATGTTAAATACGAAAAACAGTACACCGGATGGTAATTGACAATTAAAAAGGCATGCGATAATCTTCTCCATGGATATTGTCAGTAAGGGCAACATGAAAGTTATTACTATCCGTCCTGGAGAATATTATGTTTCCAGAGACAATGTTGTCATATCGACCTTGCTCGGTTCATGCGTATCGGCTTGCCTCTACGATCCCATTAACAGGGTTGTGGGGATGAACCATTTTCTCCTGAGCAACCGACGGTATTCCAAAAGTATGCCTATGTATATCACAGAGGCAGGACGGTACGGTGTTAACGCCATGGAATTGGTTATCAACGGTATGCTCAACCTTGGCGCAAAGCGTGAGAACCTGCGTGCCAAAACGTGTGGCGGGAGTTCTTTGTTGCGACCGCCAGGTGAATCTGACAGTTTCTTTTGCGTGGGCGAAGTGAACTGCCGTTTTGTGGTGGAATTTCTTAAAAATGATGGTATACCGGTGGTGGCCTCTAATATGGGCGGAGACCGAGGAAGGATTGTCCGTTTTTCGTCGGGTGACTTTTCCGTACTCATACGAAAAATCAGGACATCCGGCATGCCAAAACTGGTTAAGGATGAAAAACAATTCTGGCTCAAATCAATAGAATCCCAGGAGAAGAAATGTGAAGAGCCTGATCTTTGGGTGTGAAACTATATACTTACTGCTCTCTATTTTCTGGCCACTGCAATCACTTCTTCGCAGGGTATTCTGATCTTATGATCTGTGCCACGGAAACGCTCTGCTGCCTTTATAATGTTCAGCCTTATCTGTGACGCTACGTCCTCAGGAATATTTTTAAGGAGCATCTGGAGACGGCCGCTTATCCCCACTACCCCTTCCCAATATTCTTCCGGGTTTTCCGCCTCAAGGGAGGAAATGAACCGGCTTATCAGGACGTCTTGAAAACCTACATCCGAAAGTGTTTTTTCAAGGACCCCTTCTAACCCGAAATCAAACCACATAGGCGCTCCCGGCACGACTGCGGCAGGCCACAGTTCCCGTATCGTTCCCGCGACAATCCCGATCGTAAGCGCACGGTCAGGGGTACTCCACACGGAAAGCGCCAGGACACCATCTGCCTTTTTCAGGACACGCGACATTTCATGGAGCGCTTTTATCCGGTCTGTCATATGTACCAGACCATGATTGCACAGGACCACATCGAATGACTCATCAGGAAAGGGGAGAGCTTCCCCGTCTGCTTCCTGAAAAATGACATTCTTCAGGCCTCGTTCTTTGGCCTTTCTCCTTGCCAGTTCTACCATCCCCGGTGCAAGGTCTACCCCTGTTACTGTTCCACCCGGCCCCACCAGGCTTGCCGCCATAAGCGAAGGGATTCCCGGTCCGCATGCGACATCAAGGACATGCTGGCCCTGCCTAAGTTCTGCGTTTTCGAGCAGAGGCGTTGCGTACGTTTCAAATGTCTTGCTTCCATATTTCTCGTAGTTTGATGCAGTCATACTATAGACCTGTCGCTCAACGATTTTGTATTGTGCCGGATCAAATAATGTCATTGGTGTACCCCCTTTTTATTTTTCTATAGGATAAAGGAGGGATCATATGAAGACAATCACCCAAACGGGCGATAGGAAAACAATTATGTGAGTTTCCGTGAAGCAGCCCAGACTGCCGCCTGGGTCCGGTCTGTAACGTTCAATTTGAAGAAAATATTCCGGACATGTGTTTTTACCGTATCAGGGCTGATGCTGAGAATATCGGCAATCTCTTTATTGGAAAAGCCCCCTGCGATCAGCCGGAGGACCTCCTGTTCGCGGAGGGTAAGGGCAACTTCCGGCCCCTCCGGGGAGGTTTCTTCGCGGTTGACAACCCTTGCCGCATTCAGTTCACGCACTGTCGCTTCAAGGGATTCGATATATCTCCTGCGTTGTTTCTCATCTTTCTTTTTGTCTGTGATCGGTATGATGATTTCGAAGATGTGCTTGACGGACCCCTGTTCATCAAAAATCGGGTATGCCCTGACTTCAGCATACCGCCGCTCCTTATTGGGAAGGTCAAGCCACCGTTCCATAACGCAGGGTTTCTTTGTATCAGAGACGATCTGCAAAAGACAGACAGGGCAGGGGGTTTCTCTCCTGCGCCAAACCTCATAGCAGGGTTTGCCGATCATCTCACTGAGGGGGTGCTCAACGGCAACAGCCATGGTCCTGTTTGCCCAGAGGACCCGGTAGTCTTTATTGAGTATGTTGACGGCAATGTCCGGGGCATTCTCGAAGACTGCCTTAAAAAGATCCAATGAAGTATCAAAAGGAGAATTCATGTGTCTTAATTATTCCAACAAGCTCTTAACCGAGTTTTCATTCTATCCCGCTGGGCAGGTAACCCGTTCTATCCGCACCCGTTGGGCTGCCTGCACTTTCCTATAACTATTTATTTCTATTGTGATACTTCACTGAAAAAATGTCAATACAATTTCAGGACCGGAGATTTTCCGGTCCTTGTCCATAGTTCTGTGGGGGTATTGTATTGCTGAGAAAAAGGGTGGTAGGCGTTTTACGCAGCCAACGGCATGCGTCTGACGATGCTTCCCCGGGCGCTGATGACAACGACCTCTGTTGGGATCTCTTTGCCCGCCAGCTCCATGCCTTTCTGTACAATGAGGGGCATCTTGGAGCAGCAGGGGACTTCCATAATGGCGATAGTGACGCTTTTGATATGGGCGGTTTTGAAGATATCAGCAAACTTTTTGATATATTCGTCTGTATCGTCAAATTTGGGGCAGCCCATCATAATAACTCTGCCTTTCAGGAGATCTTCGTGAAAATTGGGATAGGCTACAGGGGTGCAGTCCGAGGCAACGAGGAGATTGGCATTTTTCAAGAATGGCGCTGTGGGGGGCACCAGTTTTATCTGGACAGGCCAGTGGGTAAGCGCAGATGGGATGCATCTTTCGGTTGTTGTTTCATCAGCGCATCCGCAGGTACTCTGAAACATCTGTAGTTGTGTTGATGGGCATCCGCAGGGAAGAGTAGCTGCGCTACTCGATTTCAAATTTGAGATTTCAAATTTTAAATTCTTCTTTTCGGAGAGATGATCTTCGACTGCTTTGGCATCGAAGATATCCGCTTCCCGCTCGATCATGCTGATTGCATTTTGAGGACATTCCCCGAGACAGGCTGCAAGACCGTCGCAGTAATGTTCCGCAACGAGTTGCGCTTTGCCGTTTACGAG
>PNOF01000046.1 GCA_013824645.1 Syntrophus sp. (in: bacteria)
AAGGCTTTCATGCCATGTGGCGTTATAATCCGCCCTTTGCTGTACATCAAACAGCCAGAGGATCAATCTGATTAAAAAGGTTTACAGCGTCTCATTCCTTGACAAAAGCGCCGCAGATCGTTAATTTATTCTATTATGATAAAAGGACTTATGGAATTGTTAAATGAGAGGGAAAAGATTGTTCTTGAATTGGTAATGGAACATTACATAGTATCTGCTGAGCCCATAGGTTCCATAACAATTTCAAAAACAATGAAAAATAAACTCAGCTCTGCAACGATACGGAACATTATGGGCAATCTGGAGGATCTGGGTTTTCTTTACAAACCACATGCCGTCGCGGGGAGAATCCCCACCCCGAAGGCCTTTCGATACTACGTCAACGGTCTGCCGGTATCAGGAAGTCCCGGCAAGAGAGATCTGAAGACCCTGGAATCGCTTGCGCGACCTCGTTATTCTTATGCTGAAGAGGTTATGGAAGATGCGTCACGTGTGCTTGCTGCGCTGTCGAGCTGCACCAGCATTGTCGTCGAGCCGAAAGTAGATACAATGCTTTTTAAAGAGATAGAATTTGTGAAGTTATCCCGCCACACAATACTGATCGTTTTTGTAACTTCTTCCGGAATAGTCCACGAGAGACTTGTTGATACCGATGAGAATCTTGACATGGATGTGCTCAATGAAATCAAAGGATACATGAATGAAAAGTTCAATGGTATGCCTTTCTACATTTTGAAAGACGCCATACTTCATGACATAAACAAGGATCGGGAAACGTTTACAAGGCTCTACAAAAGGATTAAGGATACCCTTGATCTTATTATCGGGGAAGAGGAGAAGAGAGAGGTATATATAGAGGGAACGTCAAAAATGATAGGGGTCCCCGAATTTTCGGACATTGAAAGGCTGAAAAAACTCTTCCGGGCCTTGGAAAACAAGGAAAAACTTGTGAAACTGCTTGACAATTGCCTCAGGAAAGAGGGAATCAGCATCCTTATCGGCCACGAAAGTGATATACGGGAAATGCGGGACATAAGCATCATCATGTCTACATACAGAATCAGTGAGAACAGCTGGGGCATGCTCGGAGTTTTAGGGCCCATAAGAATGAACTACTCAAAAATCATACCTATTGTTGACTATACCGCGCGAACAGTGACAAATATTCTCAGGATTATGTGAGGGAGAAAAAGATCATGGAAGAAAAGGAAAAACATCACGGAGAAACCGAAGCGCATGGGAACGAAGAAGCCCATGAAGAACATAGGCAGGGCGAACATAAAAAGAAGAAAAAGAAGGATGATGCTGGTGAGGAATTGAAAAAGCTGCTTGAAGAAAAGGAGGAACGCATAAAGGCCCTCCAGGACAAGATGCTCTATTTCCAGGCTGAATTTGAGAACTTCAAAAAGCTTAAAATAAAAGAAAAACTGGAAACGTTAAAGTTTGGCAATGAAGCCCTTATTAAGGAATTCATCCCCGTTGTAGACAATCTGGAGATGGCCCTTAATCATGCTTCAAAAACCGATGATTACAAGGGTGTCCTTGAAGGGGTACAGCTTACCCTCAATGAATTCCTGAAAGTACTTGAAAAATCCGGTGTAACGCGGGTTGACGCGGTGGGCAAATCCTTTGATCCTAATCTCCACGAAGCTGTTTACCAGGAGGAGAGGGACGATGTGGAACCAGATACGGTAATTTCAGAGTTCCAAAAAGGCTATCTGCTCAACGAGAGGTTAATCAGGCCCTCCCGGGTGATTCTTTCCAAAAAACCTGAAATCCAGTAAAGCAAGGCATTTTAATGAGAAGAGAGCATATCGATTATCACGAAATCCTCAATGTTTCCAAGGGCGCTACCGGGGATGAAATAAAGAAGGCATACCGGAAACTTGCCTTCCAGTATCATCCGGACAGAAACCCCGGAGACAAAGAAGCAGAAGATACCTTTAAGAGAATCAATGAGGCATATGAAGTGCTCGGCGACACAGAAAAACGACACCGGTATGAACAATTTGGAACTGTCGATGATATGGGATCTCCCTTTGATTTTGGTTTTCATGGCAATTTTGATACTGTTTTTAACGATCTCTTCACTGATTTTTTTGGTGGACAGCAGGGGCAACGGGCCAGAAAGGGTGATGATCTCCGTTATAATCTTACCGTAGAATTTGAAGAGGCTGTATTTGGCGGTGAAAAGGAGATTGAGATCCCGAAAGAGGAGAGGTGTACCGTCTGCAAAGGCTCACGCATAGAACCAGGCCACGAGCCCATTATATGTAAGAACTGCGGCGGCAGAGGTCAGGTCCGGCAGAGTCATGGTTTTTTTACGATCAACAGGACCTGTGAATTCTGTGGAGGCGAGGGGCACGTTATTAAGCATCCCTGCAAGGCCTGCAAGGGAAGGGGTAGCGTTAAAACAAAGAAGAAACTGAAAATTAAGATCCCTGCCGGTGTTGATAACGGAACAAGGCTGAAACTCCGTGGCGAGGGTATACAGCAGCATGGTGATACTATCCCCGGTGATCTTTACATAGTCCTGCAGGTGAAAGAACATGCTCTCTTTGAGCGCGCCGGAGATGACATTGCCGTACAGATTGATGTCGGTTTCCCCCTTCTCTGCCTCGGAGGAGAAATTACCATTCCCACCATTGAAGGCGAAACGCTCATTAAAGTTCCTGCCGGAACACAGCCCGGAAAGGTCTTCAGGCTAAAAGGCCTTGGTGTGACAAAATCGACGGGTTACGGGCGTGGTGATCAGCTTGTGTACCTCAATATTGTCATACCGACTATCCTCAATGAAACACAGAGAACGCTCATGGAAGGACTTGCGCAGGAATTCGCGGAAGCAAGCCCCAAAAGTCGAAAGGGTTTTAAAGAAAAGTTCATGGATATCTTCGATTAAAGTCCTCACGATTTGACGAAGATAGCTGTTTATCTGATACTGTTTCAAAATTTATTATTTTGGCATAAAAACATACCGCCTCCATGCGGACAGAGAGAAAGTTACTGGAGCATCCTATGAGAAAACGGAGCAAATTCATAATAGCTGCTATTGTTGCTATTGGGTCCATATGTTTGGCAATTTCTCTCGCATCTGTGTCGTTGTATGGCGAAAATAGAAAAATAGATGATGTTGTGAGCACCTTTTTTGAGAAGATTAAAAACAAGCAGTATCAGGATGTTTGTTTGGACCTTTCAGGGGATAATCAAAAAACGTTCTTTTCCACTTCAGGGCAATGTTCCGATTCTGTCTTTCTCTTCGAGCTGTCGTTACTCAAACACTATAACCTCCTTAACAATGACAGTTACAGGGTTGAAGTGAGAAGAACCCACTTCTGGATGCCTTTTTCCCAGGATCGTTCCATGCGCGTCAATATTGCTCTGGAAGGAGAAAACAAGAGCTCCGTCGATAAGACTTTATCAATCAAGAACCTTTTTAATTTTGTAAAAGCGCACTTCACGGCAGAGCCAAGGAGTGATTCCCGCTTTGTTAAGGACCTGTTAACCGTGGAGCGGAGGAACGGGGTGTGGATGATAAGGGGCATCAACATTGACAATAATGGTATTGGATCTGAGTACGCCGAGCTGAAAGGACAACTGCGCCTCGGCAGGTATGTCAGGGAGATATCGGATGGTTTTATCATTGAAAGGGTTGAAGTGAATGCAAAAGATCTGACACCTGTTGACAAACGGGTCCTGAAATATAATCTACAGAAAGTTCAAAACCTTATCGGCAACTAGTTCCATTCCTGAATCAAAGCGCTATCTTCGTTGGCAGCGTCGTCGTAAATCCTCACGTACTAATTGTACGCTCCGGTTCTCTCCTCCTCGCCGCCTCAATATCATCTTTGATTGAGGAATGGAATAAGATCTGCATTCGACGCTGCTCTTACACGGTTCCCTTATGAAGCGGTCCCTGCGTTTTCCACCATCAGTTTCGCAATAAGCTTCGAGAAAGCTCCCGGGTCTTTTGGTTTTGATCCTTCCAGGACAAGGGCCTGATCATAGAGAAGCCGGATATATTCCTCCAGAATGGGACTTTTTTTGTCATTTTCGAAGATCACATTCATGGATGCAAAAAGCGGGTGTGTCGGATTAATCTCCAGTATCCGTTGCATCGGCGGGAGTTCCTGTCCCATGGACTTCAGTAGTTTCTCCATCTGTGGGTCAAGGTCGCCTTCGTCTGCAACAAGGCAGCAAATTGTATCAGTGAGCCTTCCTGAAAACCGCACATCTTTTACATCGTCTTTCAGAATGTCTTTTACGAGATCAATAAACTTTTCGTACTTCTTCTGAGCCTTGTCCTTTTCCTCTTTTTCCTCTTTGTCGAGGGCCATGTCGCCTTTCGTGATGGATTTCATCTTTTTGCCCTTATACTCGAAACCGCTGAAGATGAAGTCATCTATGTCATCGAGGAAAACGAGTACTTCATAATCTTTTTTCGTGAATGCTTCAAGATAAGGTGACCGCAGGGCCTCATTAAGGGCGGTCCCGACAATGTAATAGATTTCTTCCTGCCCTTCCTTCATATTTTCCACATATTCTTGCAGTGTCCTGAACTTCCCCGCATCGATTTTTGTAGAAGGGAAGAGGAGCAGGTCGGCGATGGCTTCGCGCCTTGAAAGATCAAAATGGACACCTTCTTTGAGGATTCTGCCGAACTCCTCGTATATTTTGAGGTAATTATCGTAGTCGCCGGTTTTCATCTCATCAAGGGTATCGAGGATCTTTTTGGTGATACTTGTTTTCATGATATCCATCTGTCTATTATGCTGGAGAATCTCCCGGGAAACATTGAGAGGCAGGTCCGAGGAATCGACAACACCTTTTGCAAACCGTAGATACTGGGGCAACAGGTCTTCACAGTGGTCCATGATCTGGACCCTTTTTACATAGAGCATGGGGCCCATCTTGTAATCCTTATAGAGAATGTTGACGGGGGCCCTTGAAGGGATGTAGAGAAGGGCGGTAAACTCAGAAGTACCTTCCGCTTTATAATGGATTACCTTTGCGGGAGGCGTGAAGTCGTGGGACATGTGTTTGTAGA
Organism: Syntrophus sp. (in: bacteria); assembly: GCA_013824645.1. Lineage (GTDB taxonomy): Bacteria > Desulfobacterota > Syntrophorhabdia > Syntrophorhabdales > Syntrophorhabdaceae > PNOF01. The sequence continues at coordinate 5,045 of PNOF01000046.1, forward strand.
ACTCTTTGTACTCATCTTCGGTTAACTCAGATTTGTCCTTTAGCCAGAGGGCTTTCATGGAGTTAAAGGTTTTTTCTTCCGTTACCTTGACCTTTTCACCCTTTTTCAGTGTACTGTCGACTTCTGTTTCCACATCCATGCAAATGGGGTGTTCAATAAAATCGGAATATTTTTTGATGACACTCTCTATTTCCCACTGTTGAAGATATTTCTTCTCATCATCTTTCAAATGAAGAATCACATCGGTGCCTTTTGTTTCCTTTTCGACATCAGAAACAGTATAGGTCCCATCGCCTGTTGATTCCCACTGAATGCCCTTTTTATCCTTTTTACCGGCTTTTCGTGAAAGTACGGTGATTTTGTCTGCAACCATGAAGGAAGAATAAAAACCTACTCCGAACTGGCCGATCAGTTCAGGATTATTTTTGACCTCTTTGCTCTGAAGGGCGGCAAGAAATTCTTTCGTGCCCGAATGGGCAATGGTGCCAAGAGCTTCAACAACCCCGGCGTGGTCCATGCCGATGCCGTTATCGCTTATCATTAATGTTGCCGCATCCTTGTCAACGGTGATTTTTATTTTCCAGCTGCCATCCTGCTCCAGAATATCACTGTCTGTCAGTGATTCATATCTGGCCCGGTCAATGGCATCAGAGGCGTTGGAGATGAGTTCCCTTAAAAAAACTTCCTTGTGTGAATAGAGTGAATGGATCATTAGATCCAGAAGCTGCTTGACCTCTGTTTTAAACTCTAATCTTTCTGTTGTCATAATTGATTTACCTCATTTATTATAAAGTTTATTTCTGCGGAATATATAAATTACACTTTTAAAATAAGACACCTGCCCCGGTAAGTCAATAACCGATAACAACCAATCAATAATCAATCACTCATAAACAAAGGGAAAATAATGGATTTATTTGGTTATTGGTGATTCCCCTCACCGTTCTTCCATGCTATAATGGTGCAATGTTCATAAAACACATCCCCCGGAAGTTGATAAACGTTTTTCTCATCGTCATTGTCGTCATATTAATCGGTACAATAGGGTTTAAAATTATTGGCGGGAAAGACAAGAGCTTCCTCGATGCCCTCTACATGACGGCCATTACTATCACCACGGTGGGCTATGGTGATGTGATCGGTCTTGACGATAAACCCCTTGGAAAAGTATTTACTATTATCTTTGTCTTTATCGGAGCCGGCACCATTGCATACGTTTTTACCATACTTGCCGCCTATATTATTGAAGGTGAATTGCGAAAGGTTTTCAGGAGGAGGAAAATGGAGAAGAATATCTCAAAAATGAAAAACCACTATATTGTATGCGGTATCGGTATGGTGGGACTTTATGTTGTACATGAACTTTTTCTTACGAAGAAACCCCTTGTTGCTATCGATATAGATGAAAATAAGCTTGAACTTTTCCGAGCAAATGACCTCAAGGTAGACCTTATTGTCGGTGACGCAACAGAAAACGAAATACTCTGGAAAGCTATGATAGAACACGCGAAAGGTCTTTTTGCCACCACAGACTCTGATAATGATAATATTGTCATCTCTCTTACCGCCCGGCAGCTCAATCCTTCCTTGAGGATCATCTCGCGATGCACCGATGCGAAAAATATCGATAAGATCAGACGGGCCGGCGCCGATGAGGTTGTCGCCCTCAACTTCATCGGAGGCTTGAGGATGGCCTCGGAAATGATACGGCCCCATGTAACAAAATTTCTCGACATGATGCTGAGAGACAAGTATTCCCCAATGAGAGTGGAAGAGATCCATGTGCCCGTTCATTCACCTTTTATCGGTAAGCCTGTTAGCAAGGTTGGTTTTAAGGGCATCGGGAATATACTTGTCATCGCCGCACGAAAAACGAACAACGAGTGGATATATAACCCTTATCCGGATACGATCATTGAAGCGGACATGAGTATGATTATCATAGCCACACCGGAGGAAAAGGACGCTCTCGTGGCAACCATATCAGGAGAAACGCATAAGGATAAACGATAATTGCCTCATCACTCCATCAGCCCTCATTGACATCATTCATCAAGAAATGATACCTTTTCACGAGGATAAATTATGAAAATTGCTATTTCCGGTAAAGGCGGCGTCGGTAAAACTACTCTCGCCGGTGTTATGGCAAGGATACTCGGGCAGAAGGGATACAGAGTGATCGCCCTTGACGCGGACCCTGACTCAAATCTTGCCAGCGCCATCGGCATACAGGAGAGTGAGATCAGTAAGGTACAGCCCCTGGCCCAAATGCAGGAGTTCATCGAAGAGCGGACAGGGACAAAAAAGGGACAGTACGGGGCTTTTTTTCAGATTAACCCCAAGGTAGATGACATCCTGGAGCGGTTTTCCCTTGAGAAAGAGGGTGTGAGACTCATCATGCTTGGGAGTATCCCTCAGGGCGGCGGAGGCTGTTTCTGCCCTGAAAGCGCGCTTCTCAAGAGCTTTCTGTCCCATGTGCTGATAGAACGTGACGATTATGTCATTGTCGATATGGAAGCAGGCCTTGAACACCTGGGGAGGGGCACTACAGAATACATAGATGCCCTTATCATCGTCGTGGAACCGGGCAAAAGGAGTTTTCAGACCGCTCTCCAGATAAAAAAATTGAGCGGGGATCTTGGTATCAAGAGAGTCTATATTGTCGGGAACAAGATAACCGGTGAAGAAGACCTCCAATTTATGAATGAGCACCTATCCGATTTTATTGTCCTTGGTAATATGGGGTACAACGAAAAAATTATCGAAGCCGACAAGCTCGGTCTGTCCCCATACGATATAGACCCGAAGATCAGGACTGAAGTTGAGGAAATTATCACTGTCCTTGAAAAGGAACAGATGCAGGCGGATGGAAAATGAGGAGGATCATTTCCTGTATTAACCTTTTGTGCAGCACTGTTTTACTTTCCACTGTTGCCATCATCGTTTCATTTTTTGATAACAAGGGGTCCGGCGCCCACCTCGTGGGACGCTTCTGGGCAGGTTTCCACCTGAAGGTAAGCGGCATAAAGGTTGTTATCAAAGGGCTTGAGCATCTTAAAAGTCCTCCTTACGTGTTCATGTGCAATCACCAGAGCTCCCTTGATATTTATACGCTTCAAGCTTTCCTCCCGTACTCCTTTAAGTGGATCGCCAAGAGGCAGCTCTTTAGACTTCCCTTTATTGGTTGGGCCATGGGACGGACCGGGTACATAAGTATTGACAGGGAAAAACCCCGGGAAGCACTGAAAGCTATGGAAGAAGCTGCAAATAAAATACGCAATGGCATGAATATCGTCATATTTCCAGAGGGAACGAGAAGTGTTGACGGGATGCTCCTGCCTTTCAAAAAAGGCGGTTTCACGCTGGCGCTCAGGGCCATGGTCCCCATCGTCCCCATCGGTATCTACGGTACAAGCCGGCTCCAGCCAAAAGGGAGTTTCATTCCAAAAGAAAAAGGGGTAATATACATTCATATCGGTGAGCCAATAATACTGGAAGACATGGACCGTTCTTCAAAGACGAGGGTCATGAATGATGTCAGAGTGCATATAGAAAGGTTGATGGCGTGTCAGGGGAATTAAAAAAAGAAATACTGGGTATCGGCTTACTGGGTGTTTTTCTCTTCCTTCTCGTGAGTCTTCTTTCCTATCACCCCTTAGATCCTTCATTCCACACCATAGCCGATGGTTCTACCCGAAATCTCTGCGGCAAAGCGGGTTCCTATCTCTCTGATTTCCTTATTCAGGCCTTCGGTATGATGAGCTATTTTCTGGCAATCTTTACCTTTATTTTTGCCGTCTTTTATGTGAAAAAAAAGGACCCGCCGAATATCATTGTTTTTTCATCGGGGCTGGCCCTCTTTTTCTTATCCATCTCTTCACTTCTCCAAATACTTGTCGGGAAGATCCATTTACGGGGTGTCTCCATCGATTTTTCGGGTCTTTTAGGGTCCCTTCTCGAAAGCGTCTTCATGAATTTTTTCAGTTATTTCGGGAGTCTCCTTATATCGGTTATTCTCTTTCTTATTTCCCTTTTTCTTATCATACAGGCACCGATCCTCTCCATGATTGAGGAGCGTCTGGCACGGAGAAAGACTGCTGATCGCAGGAAAGAGATCAAGGTAACAACAGAGGAAAAAAGGGAAGTACCGAAAGAAGAAAAGAAGCCTGTCCAGGAGGCCTTCGAATTCTTTAAAGAGATCGGTCCTTATAAGGTTCCGCCGGCAACACTCCTTGATCCGGTAGAGAAAAGAGAAGTGAAGGTCGATAAGGAGAGTATTCAGGCCAATGCGAGTATCCTTGAAAAAAAGCTCAAGGATTATGGTGTAGAGGGGAAAGTAACAGAGGTAAAGCCGGGGCCAGTCATCACCATGTATGAGTTCGAACCTGCCCCGGGCATCAAGGTAAGCAGGATCTCAAACCTTGCCGATGACCTTGCCATGGCGCTCTCTGCCGTTTCTATCAGGATTATCGCGCCCATACCGGGGAAAGCGGTGGTGGGTATCGAAATCCCCAATAAGGCCCGTCAGACTGTATATTTACGGGAGATGATCGAGTCGGAAGTTTTTCGAGCTTCCCATTCTTACCTCACCCTCGTGCTTGGGATGACGATAGCCGGGGAGCCCTATGTCGCCGACCTTGCGAAGATGCCCCATCTTCTTGTTGCAGGCGCTACCGGTTCAGGCAAAAGTGTTTCCCTCAACAGTATGATCTGCAGTATTCTCTTCAAAGCCACCCCCGGAAATGTGCGCTTCCTCATGATCGATCTCAAGATGCTGGAACTTTCTTTTTATGAAGGCATTCCGCACCTGTTGCTTCCTGTTGTGACAAACTCGAAGAACGCGAAAACAGCCCTCAGGTGGATGACCGACGAAATGGAGAGACGGTATTCCATGATGGCCGAAAAGGGTGTAAGGAGCATCGAAAAATACAACCAGAAGATGCAGAAGCAAGAGGGAGGAGAAACCCTGCCCTATATTGTCGTGGTCATTGATGAACTGGCCGATCTCATGATGGTTTCCCCAAAAGAGGTTGAGGAGTATATCGCAAGGCTTGCCCAGATGGCGCGGGCATCGGGCATACACCTGATCCTTGCCACACAGAGACCATCTGTTGATGTCCTTACGGGCATCATTAAAGCAAACTTTCCCGCCCGTATTTCCTGCAAGGTTTTTTCCAAAGTCGATTCACGGACCATCCTTGACACAAACGGTGCAGAGAGTCTTCTCGGTAATGGTGATATGCTTTTCTTGAGCCCTAATATAGGAAGATTGCAGAGACTTCACGGGCCATATGTTTCAGAGGGGGAAATTAAAAGGATTGTGGAATTTTTAAAGCAGCAGGGAGCGCCTTCCTATCACAATGAAATATTGAAAGAGCCGGAAGAGGAAGAGAACGGCGAAGAAATGGATGATGAAAAATATCAGGAAGCTGTTGAGTTTGTAATGTCCAAAGGTGAAGCCTCAATCAGCATGGTCCAGAGACGCTTCAGGATTGGCTACAACAGAGCGGCAAGAATTGTAGAGCGGATGGAAAGGGGAGGAGTCGTTGGGCCCTCCGACGGGGTCAAACCGAGAGAAGTATTCAGGAAAACAGATGAGTAAGAGACCGTAAATCGTAAATCGTGAATCGTGAATCGTGAATCGTGAATCGTGAATCGTGAATGGGAAAAACAGAGGAAAAAAGGTGATAAAAATAATGTGTAATGGATGGAAAGTAACTCTTTGTGCGATAATGTTGATGGTAGTACCGGCACTCTGTGGGGCATCGGGGTTTGATACTCTAAAGAAGACCTATGGCGGGATTAACTCACTGGAAGCAAATTTCCATCAGAAAATATTTATTTCAAGTATCAAAAAGGTAAGGGAATTTGACGGGGAGTTTTTTTATAAACGAGGGAGAGGGTTTCTCTGGCGCTATACAAAACCGAAGATCAAATATTTTCTCTACGACGGCCAACATATGTGGCAGGATGAGGCAGATAAATCCTTTGTATTAAAGGAGAAAATTAATAAGGAGAAAACTGGCGGCACCTTCTTTGATCTTGTCGAGGATATCACAAAACTTGACGACCTTTTTGTGCTGAAACAGGAGAGTATGTCAGGCGGCATGGAGGTCTTTGAGCTTATCCCGAAAAAAGACGGGAGCATTACTTCGGCAAAAGTCTGGGTTGACAAAGAGAGCCTTGTGCGAAAGATCGAAATTAAAGAATTTACCGGCAATGTCAATACTATCGAATTTTCAGCCGTTAAGGCCAATCAACCCGTCAGCGACGGGAAGTTCACTTTCAAGCCAGACAAAGAGAAAGAAATCGTGGAGCGGTAGCTGACCCATAAAAAAGCTTTTTCCCATACCGTTCTTTTCATTTCAGTAATTGACGAACCATGCCGAATAATCATCAAGGAGTGTATAATTCTTTGATGATTCATCTACCGCTTTCAATGATACAAGGTCAAGGATGAAGCGTTGGTTGTCATTGACCCGTTTCACCTTGACCGTTATTCCATCAACTTCATCAATGAGGTCTTCAAAGCGCTTCAGTTCGTAGATGTCTGTATAGGAAGGCTCTTTCTTTTGCAGAACTTCATTTTCTGTCTTATCATCATAACCAACAACATACTTTTCTTTCCATGAAAAGCCTTCGATACCGGTCATAATGCAGGGTATATCGAGGTTTTTTCTGAGATGGTCCCGGTACAGGGTCAGTGATTTCAAGGTAACAGCCAGACTGTCTACGCCTAATATTTCTGCTATTCGTTGTTCCTGTTTATTGAATTCTTCCATAGCATCTCCCGTGTAGGTTCGTATTAACTCTTTTGCCGGTAACATATATTACCATCATTTTTCTCAGAGATTATATTTCTTTCGGAAAAACTCATACGCTTCCATGATTGCTTGAGTTTTTCTCTCCGCCATTTCTTGAAATTCTATTCCCAGATGCTGCACCTTGTCGGGGTGATATTTCGCGAGGAGTTCTTTATATTTTTTTCTGATAGTTGCCGGGTCATCCTTGGCTGCGACCCCTAAAATCTGCCGATACCCCTCTTCTGCATTTGCATGTTCCCGGTTCTGATACTGGCAGCCACCTTTTTCACTTCCTTGATACATCTCTTTTTTAAACATTCTTATTAAGTGACGAAAGATGAAGTAGCCCGCTACGATGAAAATGATGATTATTACAAAACGTATCATTGACCTTTTCCCCAAACTATTACGATATATACCCTCCTGCGATTAGTTTCAGAGCCTATACAGATTCATCTATCATTGCCTACAGTATGGTCTGTCTGAATTGAGACGAATTGTCGGTAACAGCTTCTCTGAGCGTACTCGGTGTGTTTGCCGGTTATTGATATATATACCGGCAAAATTCGGGATAAGCATTGTGTCTTGATCACTCGGTTACTGCCTTAATCTTTTTTAAAATAGGGTTATCAGCCAGGAATATATTGGTGGTTCCAGTCTCGTCATCAAAAATAAGGACTGCCGATCCGTTTTCAAGTTTATATTTTACCTGTCTTAAATTTGTTTCCGGGGAAATTTCTATTTCACCATAATCAGTGCCATCTCTTGAAATAAATTCTTCAATAACGCCTTGCAGGGCTTTAGAACTAAGTCTATTGACTGGAATTATATTGATAGACATTTAAACCTGCTCCACATGCTTTTATTTAGATCAAACAGACTGATTTTCCCCAGATAGTACTGACCTGCGCCCCGGCCCTTACGCGCGTTATAGGAAGCGTTTTTTGAGTTCCCTGACCAGCGCAAGGTTTTCGAGGTGGCCTGTTTGCCTGGCCGTGATTTTGCCGAGGATCGGCCGGTTGAGGAGGTAAATGTCGCCGATAAGGTCCAGTATCTTGTGGCGGACAAATTCGTCGGGAAACCGCAGTTTTATGTTCAGGACACCATCGTCATTGAGGAGGATAACATTATTAACAACATCGTTGACCCTGACACCGGAACCGAGACCCCTTTTCGCGAGTTGCTCGAAATCTTTAAAGAAACCGAATGTCCTTGCCGGGGCTATTTCAGTCACGTAGCGCTCTTTATCTGCAGAAAAAATATATCCTTGCCGGCCTATAGGCTGCACCTGCTCTAATACATAGTCTATTTCAAGGGTTTCCGATGGTTCTATACACAGGGATTTGCCGTTTGTAAGATTGGGAAGCTCCACCCTTTCGTTGATTCTGAGGGGTTCAATCCCCTCTTTTTGTTCCACAATACCCGCTTCATCTATTTTGTTGCAGATTTCAATGGCAGAGCCGTCAAAGATGGGAATCTCTTCACTTACCTTGATAAGCAGATTGGTAATACCACACATATGACAGGCTGAGAGGAGATGCTCGATGGTCCGAACGATGCAGTTCTTTCCTTTTACTGACGAGGCATTCCCCACAGAAAATGCGTAGTCGATGTATGCCGGTATCCGTTCCCCATCAGGTATATGCTCAAAGACGATCCCTGAATTTTCCGGCACGGGAAGAAGGATCATGCCCGTTTTAACACCTGAGAAGAGACCTACTCCGTACATAACGATACTCTTCCCTATCGTCTTCTGTTTGAACTGTTTTAGTCCTTGAGTGTTTTCGAGCTTGAAGTCTGCTACGTTTCCAGTATGCTGGTATTCCGTGCCAAGCGCCCTTGCTATGACTTCAAGAACTTTTTCAATTGAAAGTGGTTTTTCAAGGAAATCATAGGCCCCAACTTTCACAGCTTCTACTGCGGTGGAAATGGTGCCGTGTCCCGATATGACAATGACGATGGCGTCTTTATTCTTCTTCTTTATCCGTTTGAGAACCTGGATACCGTCAAGTTCCGGCATCCATACATCGAGGAGGACAATATCGGGTTTTTCATTTTCGAAGAGAGCGAGTCCTTCTTTTCCATCCATTGCCTTATAGACTGAAAAACCTTCATCTTCAAGAATAGACGAAAGGGTATTGAGGATGTCCTTCTCGTCATCAATAATGAGTACCTTGCTCATAATGCCATATTCTATACGAAATACCCCGAAATTACAATCATAGTCACACCGACCCCAGGCAGATTGACCTTATGTCTTTCACGATTCGCCATTTACGATTTACCGCAGGTTTGCTTGCGTCTTTTGAAAAAAATAGTTTTATGGTATATATTACAGAAGACTAATTAGGAGGCAAAGGCAGCTTATTGGAAGAAAAAACTGAAGAAGGGTTTTTACGATTATCCTTCGATGATATAGATGTGGCCAGGAACCTCTTCGGGCCTCGCGAAGAAAATATAAAATACCTTAAAAAATATTTTAACATCAGGGCGAGCATACGGGGAACCCATCTTACCCTCATGGGAAGCACAAAAGATATTGAGGACGCCAGCAAGGTCATAAGCGAGTTGCAGGGCATTATCAAGAAAGGTTTCTCAATACACCATTCCGACATAGATCATGCAGTTCGTTTTGTTTCTCATGCCCAACAAGCAACGGTAGAAATCGGAAAAGACCAGATATATATTGCTGCCTCGAAAAAGATCATTGCGCCGAAAACAAAGAACCAGAGGATATATGTCGATGCCATGAGAAAACATGATATGGTTATCGGTATTGGGCCAGCGGGTACGGGCAAGACGTATCTCGCCATGGCAATGGCCCTTTCTGCGTATTACCGGAAAGAGGTGTCCCGGATAGTACTCACGAGACCTGCTATTGAAGCCGGAGAGAAGCTGGGATATCTTCCGGGGACCATGTACGAGAAAGTAAATCCCTATTTGAGACCTCTCTATGATGCCCTCTATGACATGGTCGACATGGAACGGGCTGCCAGGCTTATCGAACGGGGGGTTATTGAAATAGCCCCACTTGCCTTCATGCGGGGCAGGACTTTAAACGATGCCTTTATTATCCTCGATGAGGCGCAGAACACCGCAACGGAACAGATGAAGATGTTTTTAACGAGGCTCGGATTTTCCTCAAAAACAGTGATTACCGGTGATATTACCCAGATTGACCTTGCAGACAAAAAGACAAGCGGTCTCGTGGAGGTCCAGAGCGTTCTCAAGGGGATAAAAGGAATTAAGTTTGTCTATTTCGCCGGGAAAGACGTTGTTCGCCATGCACTTGTTCAGAAAATAATCAAAGCCTACGAAGAACGAAAGTCAGGTCCGGGGGGGTGAAAAAGATGCCAACCGGTAAGGACAAGCCTCCTTCGCATATCAATTACCGAAAACTGATCATCCTTTTTCTCTTTTCTCTGTGTCTTTCACTGATTGTCAGCATCAGGGCTGCAGATTTCCATACAGCATATCAATATGGCGATATTGCCCGTGAAAATATCAAATCGCCGACGGATGTCTCTGTTCCGAAAAGTGATATGACCATAAAAAGAGGAGAGATTGTTGTCCGTGAGGGTGAAAGGATAAGTGAGGATCATCTCAAAAAGCTTTTTGCCATCAATGCCTTTGAGAAACGGGAAAGCTTCAGTGTAAAAAAATTCCTCTCCGTTTTTCTACTCCTCTTTCTTCTGGTTGTTATTATTTTTGAATATGGCGAAAAGAACATCAAAAAATTTGTCCTTTCCGAGAAGGATCTCCTCTTCTGTGCCATTTTTACGGTATTTACCGTTTTCCTCGCGAAAATATGTTTCCTTGTTTTTGAATATTATGCGCAGAGCCATACAGCGCAGTTGTTCTATCTGATACCCGTGTTTCTCTTCGGTATTGTTATCAGAATTGTCCTCTTTTCCGAGGCAGCCATCGTTTTTTCAGCTATCTTCGCGATTGTTCTCGGTTTTGCCTTTGAAAACAGCCTCGCTGTCTTTCTGTATGCCTTTATCGGTAATGTCCTTGCTTCTCATTTTTCAGGGAAATGCGAAAATAGAAACACTATTCTCAAGGCGGGTCTCTACACAGCTCTTCTGACCGGCCTTCTAGTGCTCATCTTTAATATTTTTCTCGGGTATTCACCGGGCAATATCCCGGTATGGATCGGTTTTTTAATCCTCAACGGTGTAGTGAGCAGTTTCATTGCACTCGGTATCCTGCCTGCCATAGAAAGCCTTTTTGATTACACAACGGACATTAAGCTGCTGGAGCTTGCAAACCTCGACAATCCGCTCCTCGAGAAAATGATGGTCAACGCTCCTGGTACCTATCATCACAGCATTGTCGTGGGAAACCTTTCAAGGGCCGCCGCGGAGAGTATTGGGGCGCACCCCCTCCTGACCCGTGTTGCCGCCTATTATCACGATATCGGAAAACTGAAGATGCCCCATTATTATATTGAAAACAGGACAGACGCTGAAGATCCTCACGAAGACCTTACGCCTAACATGAGCGCCCTCATCATCCTTTCCCACATAAAAGAGGGTGTCGAACTCGCTCAGGAATATAAGATCGGGACAAAAATTACGGAAATAATAAAACAGCATCATGGCACAAGCCTTGTAAGCTATTTTTACAGTAAGGCAAAGGGGAAGGAAGACCCCGGCCTCCATGTCATTGATGAGAGGGATTTTCGTTATGCCGGCCCGAAACCCCAGACGAAAGAGGCAGGTATCGTTATGCTTGCCGACGCTGTCGAGGCTGCATCGAGAGTCCTTGAGGACCCTACGCCAAAAAGGCTTGAGAACCATGTGCAAAATATCATTGAGAATATCTTTCTTGACGGGCAGCTTGATGACTGCGAACTTACCTTAAAAGATCTTCATGCCATACAGAAAAGTTTCATAACCATCCTCATCGGTATTTTTCATCACAGAATAGAATATCCTGAAAGGACAAACAATGGCAATACTGATAAAAAATTCCCAAAAACTGCTGAAGATAAACATAAAGAGCATCAAAAAGATCACCGGAGATTTGATAATCTCTTTAAACCTGCAGAATAGGGACCTCAGCATCCTCTTCGTTGACAACGGGAAGATAACGGCACTGAATAAAAAGCTATTCGCAAAGGACCGCCCTACCAACGTCATATCCTTTTCCTACATGGATGGCTTGCCCGGTGAGGTCCTCGGAGATATTATTATCTCCATAGAAAAAGCGGATGAAGAAGCGCGCAGCTCAGGAACAGCATTCTACGAAAGGCTTTTTGCCCTCATTGTCCATGGGCTTACCCATATTATGGGATATGACCACGAAGCCGGTGGAAGGGAAAGACGGAGAATGCAATACCGGGAGAAACGGCTTATGGCGTTTATTGCGGTACAGGAAAGGTATGTGGAGCTGATCAGTGAGCGGTCATAAATCAAAGGGGACAGGAGAGAGCTTTAGACATACCCTTACCGGAAAGAAACTTTTTGAACTATTTTATAACTTTCACTTACCTCTTTTTTCCGGTATTTTGCTCATACTTATCCAGCCGCCGGTCTCTTTCTTCCCTCTTGCCTTTTTTGCCCTCATACCCCTTTTGGATTCCATTAAAAAGGACAATCTTCGTTTCTCTTTTTTCGCCGGTTATATGGCCGGTATAGTCTCATACTTCGGTCTTATCTATTGGGTCATCATAGCCATGCACCGTTACGGCGGGATTGATATTTATCTGAGCTTTTTAATTCTCCTCCTCTTTGTTCTCTATCTTTCTTTCTACACAGGCTTCTTCACCCTCTCCTGTGCCTGGCTTGAGAGAAGGCTTTCTATACCGGTCTATCTCTCAGCTCCCCTGGTATGGGTATTGCTGGAATATGTCCGCGGGTCCCTCATGTCGGGTTTTCCCTGGTCTTTTCTCGCCCACTCTCAGTACAATTTTCTTCCTTTTATACAGGTAGTGTCCCTGACGGGCAGCTATTTTATATCTTTTCTCATTGTTGCCATAAACGCTCTCATCTATTGTCTCTGGCGCAAGCAGAAGCCTTTCATGCCCTACGCTGTTGTTATAGCCATCTTATTGGCTGCTACACTAGTGTATGGTTTTGTTTCTCTTACAACGAAGCAGGAAAAGCCTTTCAGTACCGCTATTGTGCAGGGCAACATCCGGCAGGATGTAAAATGGGATGAAACCTTCAAAGCTATGACGATAAAAAAATATCTTCAGATGACACTTCAGGATGCAAAAGGCACTGACCTGACCATCTGGCCCGAAACGGCCATGCCGCTGCTCTTCGACAAAGAAATATACGCGAACAAATATATTAAGGGATTACCGGGGTTAACAAACTCCCTTCTGCTCTTCGGCACCATGTCGCAGAACAAATCGGGCAAATTCCGCAATTCTTCATACATGATCAACAAGACCGGTGAAACGATTGGTGTTTACAGTAAGGTCCACCTGGTACCTTTCGGGGAATATACGCCGCTTTTGTCATACCTGCCCTTTTTTGAAAAACTGACCGCCGCAGGGGGCGATTTTGTTTCCGGTGAAGGACATGCACCGATCAAAACAGACATAGGCAACATCGGTATCCTCATCTGTTATGAGGGTGCATTCCCCTCTATAACAAATGAGACGGTCCGCGAAGGCGCCCAGGTGCTTGTCAATTTAACCAACGATGCCTGGTATGAGAAGACATCGGCCCCTTTTCAGCATTTTGCCTTTTATATTTTCAGGGCTATCGAAACGGATCGATATATGTTGAGGGCCGCCAATACAGGGATAAGCGCTATCATTGATCCGCAGGGGCGCATAGAGGCAAAGACGCCTATTTTCGTTGATGCCGTTTTAAAGGGCTCCTTTGCGATGAGAAATACGAAGACCTTCTATGTGAGGTACGGAGACTATTTTATCGTTATTGCCCTGCTGGGCCTTGCCGCTCTCGTGATTGCGTTCCGGTTCAGAAAGTCCTTGAAACGATAGAAGTGCCGCCCCTACCAGTCGATGGGAAAATAA
>PNOF01000047.1 GCA_013824645.1 Syntrophus sp. (in: bacteria)
TCGGGTTGGTGCTTTCTGCTTGAAATGTGGTCGCGATTGCGGGAAAATGTATTTATGGCCGGGGAAATTCAGATAAGAGAAAGTTAGGTATGTCCCTGAGGGTCCTTGAAAAGAGGCAAAGTGTCAAGAGAAACAACTGAACTCATAACAAGGCAATACCGATCGCTTACAGAAACGCTGATTTGAACGATGAACAAAAAGAAAAAATGAACATCTTCGAGAAATACCCGAAAAGTAAATACCTCAATGGTCTTCCCATTCGTTCAGATCTTATTTTTTTCCGTGAAAGAATTATCAACCTTTTTGGGTTTCTTGATGGTTTGGAAGATCCCCACTTCGAGCAGCAACTCGACCAAGACCCACACGCTCAATTATGGGAAATGATGTTGGCTAAGATCCTAAAATCAGAAGGATATAAACCAACGAGGGCCAAAGCTGGACCAGACTTTGTCGTAGAAAAAGACGGGAAGAGGATTTTTATAGAAGCCATTTGCGTCGGCCCTGGAGAAGAGGATAATCCCAATTCGGTCCCGCAAATAGTATGTGAGGTTCCCATAGCTCCGTGTGTTCCCGTAGAACAGATCGTTTTGCGTATCTGCAGTGCACTTAGGGACAAAAAACTAAAGTATGATAATTATCTAAAGAAAGGGATCGTTTCAGAGAGCGACATTTGTATTATTGCTGTTAGCACATCGAAAATAGGTCACGCTTCCTCCGGATTATACCCACCAGTAATTATGAGAGCAACGCACGGTTTAGGAAATCAATATGTCGTTTTTACCCACGGTGAAGAGGCCGTAGAAGAGGGTATCGAACAATGTAAGAGTATACTAAAGGTCGGTGTCCCTGATGGGATCGATACGACCTTTTTTCTCTCTGGAGCAAATAATTTAATCTCAGCCATCCTATATTCAGGTTGTTCCTTCTTTTCTCTTGGTTTCGACTTATTCGGACAATCAAAGTTGATACATAACCCAAAAGCACACGTATCTCTCAATCCAGGATTTTTAAAACAATATAGAAGAAATTTTGATAGGAGAAGGGGATATCCTTCAATATTTCAATTGGTGAAGGTAGAGGGTTAGCCACTGACAACGGACAGCAACCGGATAGAGACAGAGTATAAAATGTTGGCCCTTGAAACTGTGCAGAGTAGAGAACAGAGGAACTGTACGGGATTGGTACGGATGTAGGTAACTCCCGTAACTAAATACGGTAAGCCCCGGCTTTACCGGGGTCTGTTCCGTTGCTGTTCAGACCCCTAATTCATAACCGTATGTTTCTGTACGCTCGCCCCCGCTGGTCCATAAGGGGTTTGTAATGAAACGTTGGACGTATAACGTATAATATGATAGAATGTTACATGATCATCAGTTTCCGTGACAAGCGGACGCGTGCTTTTTTTGAGGGCGAGCGGGTAAAAGCGTTTCAGAAGTTTGACCGCCATGCTATGCTGCGGCTTGACCGCCTCAATGCTGCCGACCACCTATTGGCGCTCAACACGCCCGGCAACCGGCTTGAAGGGCTAAGGGGAGATCGTAAAGGCCAGTACAGCATCCGCATCAACGACCAATGGCGGATTTGTTTTGAATGGTCAGAGGACTCCACGGGGCCGTTGAACGTGGAAATTGTGGACTATCATTAGTTAGGAGGTAATTATGGCACGAATTCTTATCCACCCAGGGGAACACCTAGCCGATGAACTGAAGGCACTTGACATGAGTGCGAACGAACTCGCGAAAGAATTGGGCGTGCCGACGAACCGGCTCACGCAGATCATTGCTGGCAAGCGCGGGATTTCGGGTGATACAGCCTTACGCCTCGGCAAGTGGTTCGGTACGGGACCGGATATCTGGATGAACTTGCAAAAGAACTACGAGCTGCGGCTTGCGGTGCAGGAAATGGGCGATGCCCTAAAAAAGATTCCTGAGCATCATAGCAAGGTGAAGGCGAGCAGCGAATTGCACGCGTAGGCGTGAGGGGAAACAACGAACGCATAACTACATACTGCCGGTCCCCTCTCTGCCCAAAGATTGTCCCCTCTCCCTCTTTCCTCAGTCTTCCGAAAAGATAGTAAAGAGTTTAAAACAAGGGAATTCACCGCTCTTGAAAAAACCTCGCCGGTAGTGTAATCTAACTAACCGCGCATGAAAGAAATCATTATAGGCGTCAGTTCAAAGGAAAATATCCTCGAGGATATACACGTTATCGTGGAACAACTCGTGAGTAATCCCGAGATAGTTATTGCATCGGGAAAAGATAAGGACATCAGAAACATCATCATCGAGAAGGCCTCCAATCTCTTTATCAATGAGAACCTTGTCCTCGTTATTATCGATCCGGGAAAAGCGCTTATCGATGCATTGAGAGGACAGTTGGAGGTATTAAAAGAAAAAATATCAATAGTGATAATGACTACAAATCCTTCCGATAATATCAGCGAGCATATTGCAGGGAAAGTTATTGTTCTTGAACAGGACAAAGAAAAACGCCTGAAAGGTAAGGTTCGGAGTTTTCTCAAGGGACACACAAAAAAGATGACCGATAAAGCCTTTGTTCTTCTCATAGAAAGGATAAAGGACGAATCTATCCTCGAATCGGAATTGATCAAGCTCGTTGCCTATGTGGGTGAGAAGGGCACTATTGAATCAAAGGATATAAAAGCTATAGTTGCCGAGACCCATGAGGACAGTTTTATGAACCTTTTTGAAGCCTTTCAGAAAGGGGATAAAAAGGGAATGCTTGCAATACTTGAAAACCTTATGGAGAACGGACAACATATCCTTGCTATCCACAGTTATCTTGTGAACCAGATACGGCTCCTCCTTCAGACAAAAGATATGGAGGGGATGGTCCGGGAGGGTATTGAATATCCTCTGTATGCGAAGGCATTTAAACAATGGAAGGAAACATTTGATCTGAAATCGTCGGAAAAACGGCGCTATCTTACCTCTCAGCATCCATTCTACGCGTATAAGCTATCTAAAGTAGCGCAGAATATTTCCCGAAGGGACCTCCTCGCCCTTTTTGATATGTTGACGACCTTTGATGCCCAGGTCAAGACCGGGACAAAGTATGACCGTATACGGATGGAATACGGTTTATTGAAGGCATAAAATGGTTTCTCTTCACATCGTACTCTTTCTTCTTACAATCGGTTCTACCATTTTTGTCGGTGGTTTTCTCTATAGTTTTGCCATTATGACGATCCTTCTTTCACATGAGATGGGCCATTACCTTATGACAAGGAAATACGGGATACCTTCGACGCTGCCCTTTTTTATTCCCTTTCCCATGGAGCCCTTTGGTACCTTTGGCGCTATTATCAGGATGAAAGGGATCATTGTCAATAAAAAAGCCCTTTTTGATATCGGGGTTGCAGGTCCTTTAGCCGGCTTTCTTGTTGCGCTGCCCTTTATCGTAGTCGGTATCAAACTATCAACAGTCCAGCCGCTCATAAAGAGTGCTTCTTACCTGAGGCTTGGTGACCCCCTACTGTTTAAAATCCTTCAGAGCATCCTCATCGGCAAAATTCCACAGGGTTTTGATCTTGCTTTGCACCCCCTTGCATATGCCGGGTGGGTGGGGCTTTTTGTCACTGCCCTCAATTTACTCCCCGTAGGTCAGCTGGATGGAGGTCATGTGGTATATGCTGTGTTCGGAGATAAGAGTAAATGGATATTCCGGGGATCTATTGCGCTTCTGGCCATACTGACAATATTTTATAATCCCGGATTTCTGGTCCTTGTCATCCTCCTTCTGATCTTCGGTATGCGCCATCCTGCCCCCCTTGATGGCCAGACAGAACTGGATGGCATAAGGAAGATTGTTGCTGTTATCATCCTCATTGTTTTTATTCTTTCCTTTATTCCGATGCCATTTCCCGAAATAAATACAGGAAATATTTTAAATATGCTGAAAAAAGAGGGGATTTCCCTATGAATGTGCATGATATTATCAATATTATGCTGTTACTCATCACAATGTTGCTCTGGGGCACAACGCCCCTTCTCAAAAAGATGGGGTTGCAGGAAGTTGCCTAAAAAGTTAAAGGTTAAAGGTTAAAGGAACAAGGTTACAGGTTACAGGTTACAGGTTACAGGGCAAAAGGCAAAAGGTCGAAAGCGAAGTGTTGTTAGCCTTGAACCTTGAACCTTTAACCTTGTTCCTTTAGCCTGTCTTTAAAACACTGGTCTTACGTTTTTGACAGGTTTAAGTTCTAAACTCGTGATAACTTCTGCATCAACGAGGGCTTCCTTATACTCTCTCCTTCCATCCAGAATATCCTGGGCATCAGTTTTTCTGAAAAAGACCTGGATGTATTCCACGAAGCCACCGTATTGATTACACTGCGAGAAATCTCGTACAGCCCAGTATATGCCGAAAGCAAGTCCTTCGATGTCGTCCCGGTTAAGATCTTTGCTTTTTATATGTTTCATATAACTTGGGATTTGCTGGAGCGCGTGCGAAAAACGTTGTTCCGATGTCGACGAATTCCCGTCGAAGGATACCTCGGCGGGCCTCACTGAGACCTTTATGTAGTGGAGTTTTTTGCTTTTTTCATCAGTCAGGATCGCAATGCCTAGCCCGTCTTTGTAAATGCCTATTTTAGCCGCAGTATACCGCAGGTAAAGTTCATTGAAGAATTCGGCATTCGCATTGTATAGTTTCTGGGAGCGCTGATCAGTATAAACACGTTCTATTGCTTCTGATTCGGTTTTTGCAATATAAACCGGTCCTGTGGCGCAAGAGCAGAGTGCAAAGAGCAGAAAAATTGCAATAAGGGTATTTTTCATTTTTTCTCACTTTTCTCGGTTTTTTTTAATAAGGTAACAATTTCCGTTAGTTCTTCCCGTATTTCGTTGAAGATACGTTTGTGATTTGCCATGTATTGTTTTGCCCCGTCGATGGTGAACCTCTTTTCATGGAGCAGTTTTTTAATAGTAAATATAATTTCCAAATCTTTTCTTTTGTATAATCTTTGACCTGTGGGACTTTTGACAGGTCTGATATCTTTGAATTCCTGTTCCCAGTATCTCAGTACGTGAGGCTTCAGATCTGTCAGGCTGCAGACCTCTTTGATCCTGTAAAATACTCTATCTGGTATTTCTTTACCGTTCATTGTTTTCTTGCAATATTGATGTCATCTTTGAGAACCTGGCTCAGCCTGAAGCTTAAGACTTTCCTTTCGGTAATCTTGATTTCTTCTCCGGTTTGCGGATTTCTTCCCCGCCGCGCCTTTTTCTTTCTCACAAAGAAATTTCCAAAGCCGGAAATTTTTACATTTTCTTCTTTTTCAAGTGTATCCTTGATGATATCAAAGAATTTGTCTACGATATGAGCGCACTCTCTTTTTGAAAACCCGAGCTTTTCGTAGAGATTGGTAACAATATCGATCTTGGTCATGTATCCTCCCTATGTCCTTAAGGAAATTCCTTCTGTATTTGAAAGCTCCCGGATGATTGTATTGTGTAGGTTGTTTATTGTTTCATCCTTGAGTGTATCTTCGAATGACTGAAAAACAACCCGTAAAGCCACACTGCGCGTTTCTTTTCTGAACATATCGAATACGCCCACCGATGTAATGAGCGGTGAAATAGTTTTGATATTATTGACGAGGGAAGCAATGGGGACTCTATCATCCGTGTAGAATGAAAAATCCCTTGTCACCTGCGGATAACGTGGTATCGGCCTATACTGCACTGTCAAGTTCCCTTTCTGTAAGATTATATCAAATCTTAATTCAGCACAATAGATACTTTGTTCAATCTCAAACGATTTGAGGACTTCTTCGCGAATTTCGCCAATCCAACCTATTTTTGTGTCATCGATATAGATGTCAGCCCCTTGTGTCGGGTGCAGAAAAGGCTCTACACTCTTTGTCGCGGAGCAGGTTATACCGAAGGGCTCCAATAATCCTTCTATAATACCTTTTATATCAAAAAAATCATAGTCTTTATACTTTTCTCTCCAGTAAAAATCTTTTTCTCTGCCCGTCATTGCCAAACAGATCACCACTTCTTCCCGGGGCTGTTTTTCATTATTCAGGAAAAAGACCTTCCCTTTTTCGAAAAATCGCAGATTTTTTGCGCCTCTGTTGAGGTTATAGGCAATGCTCCTGAGCACCCCCGGCGCGATCAGCGTTCTCATAAGGCTGTACTCTCTGGAGATTGGGTTCATGATGGGCACACAGTTTGTTCTTTCATCAGATTCGGGAATTAAAAAGCTCTCAAGGTCCTTTGCGCTGAAGAAGGCAAAATTGATGATTTCGTAAAACCCTGAGGCCTTGAAAAAATCCTTTGTCATTTCGACAAAAATATCTTTTTTGGTCATTTTATGGGATTGAAGTGTTGACACAGGATTTGTGGCAGGGATGTGTTCATAACCGTGTATCCTCGATATCTCTTCGATAATGTCCGCTGGTTCCACAATGTCGTGTCTGAAATGCGGTATTGCCACAACAAGCCCTGTATCGTTTTCTTCCTTAATATGGAGGTCTATCGAACGCAAAGCCTGCGTAATTTCCTGTTGCCGGATATGTGTTCCCAGGAGACCGTTGATATTGCTATATGTTACGAAAATAGTCCTGGGTTCTTTCTTTTCATAGATTTCCCGTTTTCCCTTGAGAACGTTTCCCCCGGAGATCTCCTGCATGAGGCAGGCGGCCCTTTCCGCTGCGAAGGCCACATTATCGATATCGATCCCTTTTTCAAAGCGCAATGATGCCTCTGATCTGATGCCAAGCCTCCGCGCTGTCTTCCTGATAGAGAGGGGGTTAAAATAAGCGCTTTCCAGCACCATATCCCTGGTATTGTCAGTGATCTCGGAATTCTCACCGCCCATAATACCGGCAATAGCCACAGGCCCCGAACCGTCACAGATGAGAGTGTCTCCTGTTTCGAGTTTTCTTTCCATTCCGTCAAGGGTGTGAAAAACCATTTCCTTCTCTGCCTTCCGTACTTCGATCCTTTTATCAACGAGTTTGCTGTAATCAAAGGCATGAAGCGGCTGACCAAGTTCAAGCATAATGTAGTTGGTGACATCGACAATGGAATTGATGGGTCTCATGCCGCATTTCAGTATACGGCTTCTCATCCAGTATGGTGAAGTTTTGATGGTTGTATTTTTGATCATTTTGAGGACGTATCGGGGGCATGCATCAATATCTTTTATTGTGAGCGCTACGTGGTCTTCAACGTACTCCTTCCCGTCCGGTTCGATCTTGACATAGGGTAGTTTCGCCTTCTGGTTGAGGATGCTTGCAACCTCCCTGGCAATGCCGAATATACTAAGGCAATCCCCCCTGTTGGGCGTGACATTGATATCGAGTATACTGTCATTTATCCAATTGACCTTGGCAAGTTCCTGGCCTGTTTTTGCGTCAGCGGGGAGGATGAAGATGCCGCTGTGGTCGTCTGAGAGACCAAGCTCTTTCTCCGAACAGAGCATACCGTAAGAGTCGATATCTCTTAATTTCTTTTGTTCGATCCTGAACCCATCGGCAAATTGTGCGCCGATCATTGCAAGGGGGACCTTATCGCCCTCTGCGATGTTTTTTGCGCCGCAGATCACGGTGAAGTTCTCTTTTCCCGTGTCGATGATACAGACAGAGAGGTTCTCGGCATTGGGATGTTTTTCAATGCTTTTGATTTGTCCTATAATAACGCCATTAAACGAGGGAGAAATGGTTTCGAGGCCTTCTACTTCTAATCCCCGTAATGTGAGATGTTTTGCCACCTCATGAGGGTCAACGTCGATGACGAGAAATTCCTGGAGCCATTCAAAGGGTACTTTCACTCATGCCACCTCAGAATTGTGAGAGAAATCGTATATCGTTATAATAAAACTGTCTTATGTCGTCAATACCGAATTTGATCATGGCAATCCTCTCAACGCCCATTCCAAATGCAAACCCCGTAAGCTCTTCCTGATCGTAGCCCACATTTCGGAAGACCTGGGGGTGTACCATCCCGGACCCGAGGATTTCGAGCCATCCGGTATCTTTACAGAGTCTACAGCCTTTTCCGGCACATATGACACAGCCCATATCAACCTCCGCCGAAGGTTCGGTGAAGGGAAAGTAGCTTGGTCTGAAACGCAAAGTGGTATCTTTTCCGAACATTTCACCGATGAACATACTCAGGATGCCTTTCAGATCGGAGAAACGGATGTTTTTGTCGACCAGAAGTCCTTCAACCTGGTGAAACATGGGTGTGTGTGATATGTCATGGTCACAGCGATATACTGCGCCAGGGGCAATAATTTTCACGGGGGGGAGCTGAGACTCCATGGTCCTTATCTGGACAGGCGATGTATGTGTCCGGAGCACTGTCCCTGGTGCGACATAAAAGGTATCCTGCATATCACGTGCAGGATGATCACCTGGGATATTGAGGGCTTCAAAATTATAATATTCGATTTCAATGTCAGGACCTTCGGCAACGGAGAAGCCCAGCGAAACAAAGATCCTGGTGATCTCTTCGAGGGTCTGGGTTATGGGGTGTTTTTTGCCGATAAGGGGAGTTTTTCCGGGCATGGTAACATCGATCCATGACGCCGCTTCCCTTTTTATTTTTTCCTGTTCTTCGTAGAGGGTCTCTACCTCTTTTACCTTATTTTCAGTCCAGACCTTGAGTTCATTAATTGAGCGACCGGCTTCCTTCCGCAAGTCTTTGTCAAGGGTTTTGAGCGTATCGAGAAACTCCGCAAAAAGACCCTTTCTTCCAAGAAGGAATACTTTGACCTTTTTGATGTCTTCAATATTCTTTACAGAGGATATCTCGCTTGTGACCTTCTCTTTGAGTCCGCTAATATCCAAGAGTCACCCTACTTGACCATGACCTCTCTGACTTTCGTGATGACCTGTTCGAATCCTGTAGGGTCATTGACGGCCATGTCAGCGAGTATTTTTCGGTTAAGTATTATGTTGGCAGACTTCAACCCGTTGATAAACCTGTTATAGGGTATCCCGTGGGCCCTGCAAGCCGCATTAATTCTTACGATCCAGAGTGATCTGAAATCTCTTTTTCTTTCCTTTCTTCCGCTGTAAGCGTTTTTGAGGGCCTTAAAGACGCTCCGTTTGGCCACGCTGTATACATTATTCCTGCGGGCCACCATACCGCTTGCAAGCTTTAAAAGCTTTTTCCTTCTTCTTCGTGCTTTAAATCCTCGTTTTGCCCTTGCCATTTCTCTACTCCTCTATAGCTTTCATGAATATGGTAATAGTGCTTTTATCCTTTTCGCATCATTGGGATGAATGGTATCGCATTTTGACAGTCTTCTTTTCTGCTTCGGTGTCTTTGAAGAAAGAATGTGACTGTGAAAGGCTTTTCCCCGTTTAATTTTACCATTTGCAGTTATCTTAACTCTTTTTGCTAATCCGCGGTGTGTCTTCATTTTCGGCATGTTAACCTCCTTTTAGATGGGGGCAAAAATCATCACGATGTTTCTACCGTCGAATCGTGATTTCTGCTCGATTGTCCCGACATCCTTGATAGCTTCTATTATTCTCTGTGCAAGTTTTTCTCCCATATCAATATGGAGCACTTCCCTTCCCTTGAACATGATAATGACTTTTATCTTATTTCCGTCTTCGAGGAACCCTCTCAGGTGTTTTATTTTGAACATGAGGTCATGTTCCTCGATTTTAAGTCCCAGTTTCATCTCCTTAAGCTGGATGACAACCTGTTTTTTCTTTGCTTCATGCGTCTTTTTGGCAAGCTGATATTTGAACTTGCCGTAATCCATAATCTTGCATACCGGCGGAACCGTTTTTGGTGAAATCTCTACGAGATCAAGTTCCTGTTCTTTTGCCAGTCTCAATGCCTCCGTAGTCAGTACGATTCCGAGCTGCTTTCCGTCTTCAGCAATCAGACGGACCTCTTTCGCCCGGACCTTCTCATTAATATTGATGGTGTCTTTACCGGTTTCCTTTGCTATAAGGCTCACCTCCTGAGCGTATTATCTTCCTTTACTTTATTGATAAAGTCATCAACCGTGATGTCCTTTAATTCTACGCCGTCACGTACCCTTACGGTAAGGGAATTATTTTCCATTTCGTTCTTTCCGACTATCACCATATAAGGGATTTTCTTTAACACACTTTCCCGAATTTTTAAACCAAGTTTTTCGTTTCTTATATCCAGGGCAGTCCTGATACCCTCATTGACCATCCTGTCATAAATTGCGCGCACATAGGGTTCCTGTTCGTCGGTAATGTTCATAATCATGACCTGGGTCGGGGCGAGCCATACAGGAAATTTGCCTCCGTAATGTTCAATGAGGACGCCGAGAAACCGCTCTATTGCCCCCAGTATTACCCGGTGAAGCATGACTGGTCTTTTTCGCTTTCCGTCACTGTCCATATAGTGGAGATCAAAGCGTTCCGGAAGGGCAAAATCGCACTGGATCGTTGCACACTGCCATTTTCTGCCGATGGCATCTTTCAGTTTTATATCTATTTTTGGTCCGTAGAAGGCGCCGTCGCCTTCATTGAGATCATAGGGTAATTGTTCACTGTCAAGAACTTCTTTAAGGGCCGCCTCTGCCTGCTCCCAATCTTCATCAGAGCCGATAGATTTTGCCGGTCTTGTGCTGATCTCCATTTCAAACTGGAAACCAAAGATGGTCATAACATCCTGGACAAAGCGGATAATGCTCAGTATTTCCTGATGAAGCTGTTCCGGACGGAGAAAGATATGGGCATCATCCTGGGTGAACTCCCGAACACGCATGAGTCCGTGGAGGACCCCTGATTTCTCATGACGCGACACAGTGCCAAGTTCAAAATACCGAAGAGGAAGGTCACGATAACTTCTGATCTGAGATTTATAGACCATGATGTGAGAGAGGCAGTTCATGGGTTTAATGCCGTATTCCACCTCATCAATCTTTGTGAAGTACATGTTTTCGCGATAGTTCTCGAAGTGGCCTGATTTTTTCCACATATCAAGCTTCAGGATATGGGGCCCATAGACGAACTGGTAACCGCGTTTTAAGTGTTCCTTTCGTTCAAAATCCTCCAGGAGATATCTCAGGATTGCGCCGTTCGGGTGATAGATGACAAGCCCTGCGCCGGTTTCATCGGAGATGCTGAAGAGATCAAGTTCTTTTCCAAGCCGCCGGTGGTCCCTCTTTTTTACCTCTTCGAGGAAGGTTATATAATCGTTGAGGGATTTTTTATCGGCAAATGCTGTTCCGTAAATCCTGGTGAGCATCTTATTGTGTTCGCTGCCTCTCCAATAAGCTCCGGCAAGGGACAGGAGCTTAAAGGCCTTTATTTTTCCCGTTGACGGAAGATGCGGTCCCCTGCAGAGATCAGTAAAGGACCCCTGGGTATAGGTACTGACCTCAGGATCGCTAATCTCTTTTAAGAGGTCAACCTTGTATGGCTCATCCATCCTGGTGAAAAACTCAATTGCTTCATCCCTTTTCATCATCTTTCGTTCGATGGGGATGTCCGCTTGCGCAATCTCCTTCATGCGTTGTTCTATTTTTGTGAGGTCTTCTTCTGTAAATCCGGGGTCGTAGTCAAAATCATAATAAAAACCAGTCTCTATGGATGGACCGATAGCGACCTTGACGCCGGGGAAAAGATCTTTCACCGCCTGCGCCATGAGGTGAGACGTGCTATGCCTTAATATATCAAGGGTTTCATTCATACTATTTTTCTACCAGTATACTTTTCACTAAAAATCTGAACAACATTGCCTGAACAGAAAGATATTATTACCATTTTTCTCTTTCCCTTGTCAATTCTTATAGTTAAGATCAGCAATTATTTTTGCCACTATAGCATGACAAAGATACATATAGAACAGATCCTGAAGATTTCCCGAAAAAAATGGTAGGCGCACTGGGTTTTGAACCCAGGACCTCTACCGTGTCAGGGTAGCGCTCTCCCCCTGAGCTATGCGCCTAATATGATGGGATTTTATATCAATAACACCGGCCATTGTCAAGAGATTTCATGGCTGAGGTCAACTTTGGGAAAGCAAACTTTCCCAAAGACGCACCTGTAGTGTTCTCTGGATTGGGGCAATTAGAAGAGGTATTTAAGAATGAAATCAACATTTTATTTTGATACTTTGTGTTTTGTGTCCGGCCAACGGCTTGGAGGGAAACTCCATCTGCGCCGCCCTGCATCGCCATGCGCTGCGCTATTACCGGGGCTCACGTCGCCCCCTCCGACAGCAAAGCTATCGGAGCCTCCCCTTCTCGCCCAGGGCTGGGCTATTACGCTTCCGCGCCAGCAAGGCTCACAGGACAACACATCTGAAGCTCCCCTCCAAGCCGTTGGCCACTCCACGCCGGGACAAGTCCCGGCAATAGTCAAGGAGTATTCAATTGGTTTTGCGCTTCGCGGAGCGAAGCTTTATATCCTCAGCAGCCAGTCCGTAAAATGTCACCGTAATGTTTTCTATCCAACACCCCCATTGGTGATTTCATACAGATGGGGTCAGTCATTCTTCCTCTTTTAAAGAAACTGTCAAGCATTTTCTTATATCATTTGTTAAGGTCTTGTTGTTGTGGTGGCTGTAAGTGAGTTTTTCACAAAGAAGTAATGAGCGCTATGTTGCAAACGACATTCGTGGAGTAGCTTCCGTTTTAACTGGATACTCATACTATGAAAATTAAGTGGTAGGTAAGTTTATGGTTGTGATAGTTTTCTAACCTTTTTTATAGACTATTAATATATCTAAGCCTGTTTGTATTCTATCACAGCACCATTCAGCATCTCTGCGCGACCAATGAAGATCTTCTATGAGGTATCTTTGAAGATTGGGGATGTTGATTTGTTTTCTCAGATACCTTGATGCTTCACAAATGAATAGATCAAGCCGTTCTATATCATGAGGATGATAACTTGTAGGAGGGTATAGTTTCAAATATCTTTCCAAATACCTACGTACAACTTTACCTGGAATAATGTCCGAAAGTTCAGCATAGTCTTTAGAAAGGGACGCCTACAAAGATAGTTTATTGTTTTTGATAAAACGATTGAAACTCACTGAAAACTCTTCTAAGAGCGAATTGTAAAACGGTAGGGAAATTTCACTTGTATTTTTTGGAATTATATTGACAAGATGGCACTGACCGAAATCATTTTCTGTGAAAGCAAATACTGCACTAAATTGGCCGACCTTATACAATAGCTTACACGATGGATAACCGACATCTGCAGAATATGCTAGGGACTTTTCTTCCAGATGCTTCCAGTTTCTGGTTTGTTTAGCAAATTCTTGCAAATTATGTACAATTTCTTGGCCATTTAGAATTTTGGATTTTAATGCTACCTTTCTGTGAATTTTCATCAGTAAAAAACCATTAATTGATTATTGATAATAAATGAAGTTTTGTCAAGTTATAGTGAATATACGGTTTCTTGCTCCATGTCTTACCGACGTTACCGTAAAGGCAAACGTGATAAAATTAGGTCGAACTTTATGTCCGGTTTCAATTGATCTGTATGATGCAACCGGAAAGTATGTTGCCGTGGCGCAAGTTAATTTGGTCTTCCTGCACAAGCTCTTCTTGTGGTTGCTCTAGCTTGTTTTCCAGTAGCATTCTTTGCTTGTTTGTCCGGTTTCCATAAGGGGCTTGTTGACCGCTATGGTTTTATTGAACCCAAGTTTGACAGAAAACAACATTTGGGGGATACCGATTGAAGATTCTGTCAAGAATAAAGAGGGCTGCATAACAAATAGATGCAGCCAATCGCCAAAAAACGGGCTCTGGCTGACGCCGGTGTTATGTCCAAAGATGAAGTATTGACTGTGGTATATTAAGTACGCTATATTGTACGTAATATATATTTGAGGTGCAACATGAAAAGACTTAGGGTAGATGAAGATATTCGGCCAATGTCGGAGTTTAGAACAGGGATTGCCTCCTTCCTCAAACAGATCCACGACACCAAACGCCCTCTCATCATAACGCAACACGGTAAAGGCGTGGCGGTTTTAATGGATGCCG
The DNA here is from genome assembly GCA_013824645.1 of Syntrophus sp. (in: bacteria). Lineage (GTDB taxonomy): Bacteria > Desulfobacterota > Syntrophorhabdia > Syntrophorhabdales > Syntrophorhabdaceae > PNOF01. The sequence continues at coordinate 13,975 of PNOF01000047.1, forward strand.
GAGAGTATGAGGCCATGCAAGAGAGAATCGAATTACTTCAGGACATACAGACATCCACTAGCCAGATAGAGGCTGGCCAAGGAATTGACCATATCCGTGCCAAAGCGCGTGTGTTGAAGCGGATCAAGAAATGAAACTTCTCTGGGCTCCCCTTGCGATTGATCGTGCCTCGGAAATAGCAGGGTATATTGCTCAGGACAATCCTGATGCTGCAGAAAACTGGGTAAATTCAATTTTTGAAAAAGTCGAGAAACTAAAAGCGTTTCCCGAGAGTGGAAGAATTGTGCCGGAAGCCAACGATAGTGCTATAAGAGAATTGATATATGGCAATTATCGTATAGTTTATCGGGTGGAAGAAAAGAGACTTTCCGTCCTTACAATCCGTCATGGTAAGCAAATATTGCCTTTGAACGAGGTCAAGGCATAACCGGTCGTTGGAGCCGATCGCTTACGCTCCGGCTCAACTTCATGTTCCCCTAAATTGACTTGACATCACCGGATCGATGACGTACCATATATGGTACCATTAGGAGGCAAGAGATGACAACACTATCGGCATCGGAAGCAAGAAAGCGATTATACAATCTGGTGGATGAAGTAAGAGAAACCCACCAGCCGGTACAGATTATCGGCAAGAGAAGCTCCGCGGTTCTTGTATCGGAAGAGGACTGGAAGGCCATAGAAGAGACCCTCTATCTTGTTTCTATACCAGGTATACGGGAATCCATCAAGAAAGGTTTAAAAACACCTATCGACAAATGCGAGGAGGAACCCGGCTGGTGAGTTGGCGGCTGGTGTTTACCAAGCAAGCTCAAAAAGACGCTAAGAGGATCGCGCAATCTGGTCTCAAAGTCCAAACCTCAAAGCTGTTAGACATTATCCGAATAAACCCTTACCAAAACCCACCGGCATACGAGAAGCTTGTGGGAGATCTTACCGGAGCTTTTTCCCGAAGAATAAATATCCAGCATCGCCTTATCTATCAGGTTCTTGATGACATCAAGACCGTTAAAGTGATAAGAATGTGGACACATTATAAATAAGAGGGCGAACAAAACATTGCAGCGGACGCGGAAGAACGGTTCTCTAAATCCGTGGAGGTTTTAGGTGTGGGTTCTACCCTACTCGCGCCGTTGAATTAGTTGTTGGCCCTAGAATCAGGAAGGGGGCAGTGGCCATACAACAAGTGAGGACAAAAGGGGACATTCTTCAATAATTCAATTGGAGGGGAGTAAAAGGCGTCAAATCTTTATTTTTGACAATACCCTTCCCGGAAATATTGAAGTCTATGACCCCTTTCTTTGTTAAGTCAAGAATAAGATTTGTCCCCGGATACTTCCTCGCACGAAACACCTTTTGTTGATATTCTTATATTGACTCAAGGGGTGCATAGGTTTATTAATTGTTACGCTCATGCTCAAGGAGATATAAGAATTATGGAATTATCGGCTGAATTTAAAAATGATATTCTTACGGTGATTCATAAGATTCCGATATTCGATACGTTAGAAATGCAAATTATTTCTCTTGCTGATGGGCATTGCGAAATACAGGTTCAAAGAAAGTCGAGCTACGATGGTGTCGCAAAATCATTCCATGGTGGATTGCTCATGACCATTGCAGATAGTGCTGCTTGTGTTGCAATTTTCACGAAAACGGGACCATTTATCAATTTAACTACCACGGATATGAATATACGGTTTCTCGCTCCATGTCTTACCGACGTCACCGTAAAGGCAAACGTGATAAAATTAGGTCGAACTTTATGCCCGGTTTCAGTTGATCTGTATGATGCAGCCGGAAAGTATGTTGCCGTGGCGCAAGTTAATTATTTTTTGATAGATAGTTTGCCGATTAACAATATCAAATAACAAGGCCGATGTGTTATTGGTGTCCACTGTTGACAGCAGGGGTCAGTGAACAGATTGGATTGAGATCAGGGAATCAATGTCTTTTCTTGCTCTATGTCGAAAGGGTTGCAGCAATAAAGTGTGCCATTCCAAGGGGCTTTACGAGCCAAGGGAGACAATTTCGCCTGCCAGGATAACCTTATCGTCCTCCATGGTAACAACATAGGCACTGTGCTCGACAAGTTCGTATAGATGGAGATACTTGGTCACTTCCATAGGCTCACTGGTTTTCCTGCCGAAGTATTTTCCCGGCTTGCTGAAGACATCGGTAATCACCCGGTCGTCGTAGATGGCAAAATCAAAGGAGCTGTCGGTATCCCGGTTGCTGATGTTGGCTGTCGACGGCAGTTCATCGTGGAAGGCAATGCGCACGTCAATGTCGCTGCGGTACTGGGCGAGGAGGACTTTCTGGAAATCCGGCTCGGCCATGTTCTCGCGGGTGACGACAAAAATACGGGTGATCTTCACCCCGCGTTCAATGGCGCGCAGATTGGCCTGGTAGAAATTGTGCAGGGCGCCGCGGGAATCCCATCCCGTGGTTATCCGGTCTACCATCTTGGCATGGTGGACCGTCTGTCCCATCTGTTTGGCCCCTTCCAGGTTGAATTCCGTCTCGTCCATGGGGATATATCCCTGCTGCAAAAGCAAGATACTCCGCATTGCGGACGCCATCAGTTCATGGGCCTTGCTCCGACATTCGGGGTCGCTGATCTGGGCGACGGCGAAGGTGAGTTCATGGGCCTGGTGATACTGTTCAAGCAGTTCTCCCCGGGTTTTTCCTATATCGTCCCGCAACAGATAGGTGACCAGTGACAGGAGGATGCCGATGCCGAAGATGGTATAGGCAGCTTCCGGATACCGGAGCACCTGGTGGAAAAAGATGGCAAGGCCCGATCCCGCAATAAATTCGATCAGGACCGCCATATTCTGTATCTTTTTATTCATGATTGACCTCTTTCTTCACATAAGGTTTAATTAACAGGGTTATATGGTTTCTGCTGCAGGTTTTTTAACCCTGAACAACATCGAATCTGACAGACTGGCCTTCGCTTAGAGTTTTGAAACCAAGGACTTGTATAGCACTGTATATGGACGAAAACCTACCCACCATCGTTTTTCTCAATAAACCCAAAGCCTTTGTGCTCTTGTTGAACCATCTTACTTTATCTTCTGACATAATTAGCATTTTCCTTTCATAGAATTAGTCAAAAGTCGAATTGCCATTGTGACAGAAAGAAAAACCACCAAGATAAGAGCATGGTGGCTACCCTTGCACTTCAAAATGTCCTTTTCAACTTTAACGCACCTTACTGGACCATTATGGACTTCAGTATGCATTAGCTAAGCATTAGTATAGTATGCCCATCCTTCAAAGTCAACTTTCAAGCCATGCGAAGCATGTACGCTGCTTGTGGAATGGCCAGTAATCCTTGAAATGATGGAGGCCGGTGATTATACTTACTCATGCGCTACTTGAGTCGAAGGAGATCCTATGAGTAGATCGGAACAGATGGGGAAAATTCGTGGGCGGTTGATCAGGAAACGTGATGAAGTCTTCGAAGCCCATAGGCTCAGTGATGAAGCACGGCTTATTTTGTCAGAGCACGATATCGAACCTGAAGAAACAGCTCAGAAGCTATTTTGCCTGGTAAAATAGATGCCCATTGTAGAGCTCTGTTTTGATGATATAATTGAATTATTGAGAAACTAATTATGAGACGTATATAACGTGAGAAACCAAGATAAAACAAAAGAACACCGTGTGGCTGAAAAACGTGTTGCCGAACTTGAAACATCAGAAGTCCAACATAAACGAAAAGAACGTAAAGTTCAGAAAGCCCTCAAATACGCTGAGAGCATTATTGAGACAGTCCGTGAGCCCCTTTTGGTGCTGGCTTCAGACTTGAGGGTTATCAAGGTCAACCGGAGTTTCTATGATTCCTTCAAGGTCACACCGGAGGAAACCATAGGTAATTTTATCTATGACCTCGGAAACCGGCAATGGGATATTCCCAAGCTCCGGACGTTGCTTGAAGATATTCTTCCAAAAGATGACAAGTTCGATGGCTACGAAGTTGAACATGAATTTCCCGGCATCGGGCATAAATCCATGATTCTCAATGCTCGCAGAATCCATCAGGAAGGTATTGGCGTGCAGATGGTTCTCCTGGCCATCGAAGACATCACTGAAAGGAAGCGGGCTCAGGGCAAGGTCCAGGCCCTCAATCAGGAACTTGAGCGGCACGTTGCAGAACTTCAGACTGTCAATGAGGAACTGAAGACCTTTAGCTACGCTGTTTCGCATGATCTGAAGGCACCCCTCATCACTATTGGGGGTTTTTCTCGCAGGCTGTTGGAAAAATATGGAGACAGCCTCGATGAGAAAGGTCAGCAATACCTTAAGATGATTAACACGAGCAGTATCCAGATGGAGGAACTCATTCGAGACTTGCTCAGCTTCTTCAGTTCAGGACGGGAAGCTGTAAACTTTTCATCCCTCAAAATGGAAAAAATGGTGGGGGAGGTTTTTGATCAACTCAAAGAAATGTACCCAAAACGCAAAATACACTTACACGTTGAAACGATGCCAGACGTGAGCGGTGACGAAGCAATGATTACACAAGTCCTTGTTAACCTCCTGAGTAATGCTATCAAGTATACCCGGCCCAAGGAGATCGCGGATATTTACGTGGGTGGGTGGATCGAAGCAGAAAGAAACGTTTACTATGTGAAGGACAATGGTATCGGGTTCCTTATGGAGTATGCAGATAAAC
>PNOF01000048.1 GCA_013824645.1 Syntrophus sp. (in: bacteria)
AGATATTACCTCGGAATCCACCTTCTCCCGTGCCTTTGCAGAATTTGCCCTTTACGGATTTGGTGACACCGTACATAAAGGGCTTGTAGATACTGGTTACTCTCCATCTCATGTTCGGCATCATTGATTATATTTGTTGGACGACATCATATTTTTCTCGTACCTACAACTTCCTATACCTCGTTCCCCTTCCCATTCCAATTCTTTCGATCTTCTTGAGAGTCATTAATCTGTTAAGAGCCTGAACCACCGTTGGTTTCAATATCTTGGTTTCCCGGCAAATTTCAAGAGTCCCCGCCTCCGGAACCTTCTGCAAATAATTCCAGACTTCCAATTGTTTCGGAGAAAACAGTTTTTCTACGTCCTCGCTTTCCAGCAGCTTAATGGCCATTTCTGACTGCTTGAGTAGAATATCCAAGAAGAAATTAAACCAAGGAAAAACATTCTCAGTCTTTTTTCCGAAACTCTTCTGGCTTTTAACTATCGCGAGGTAATAGTTATTTTTGTTATCTTCCACCAGTTTCTCGTGAGAAACATACGGCATAAAAACATACCCCTCTTTAAGGAGAAGCAAATTTGTCAGAATCCTGGAGACCCTTCCGTTACCGTCTTGAAAAGGATGAATCTTGAGAAACTCCACCAAGAAATTCCCTATGATAAGAAGAGGGTGATATTTCTTTTCCTCAAACGCCTCAACTGTCCAATCCATAAGTTCCTGCATTTCTTTGGGGGTAAGATAGGCTTTTGTCGGCTCAAATACGATACCAACACTCTTGCCGTTTTGATCTAACATTTCGACAGCGTTCTCGGTCTTCTTGTAATCCCCTTTATGTCTTTGGTCCTTCCCTACATATTTGAGCAATTGATTATGAAAGTGTTTGACGGTATTTTCACTGAATTTGATGGATTTCCAGGAGTCAAATACATTATGAAGGAGTTCGTAGTATCCTTGAACTTCCTGCGAATCCCTATCGGTAAACTTTTTTGTGGTCACGCCCTGCATCAACTTTTCAATTTCTTTATCGGTGAGATTCGCCCCTTCAATACGGGTGGAAGATCCTGTGGAAGTAACCAAAACAGATCGCTTAAGGCGACCTAAAGTTTGAGGATTAACTTGCAGCCCACCAATCCAGCGTCCTTTGATTTCATCAATCCTGGCTATCTTTGATAAAACCTCAGAAGGGATGTGGGATAGTCTTTTGTTGAATCGGTTATTTTTGATCATAATCTTTTGTATATAGTTAACTATATACGATTATATTCGATTATATTTGTTGTGTCAAGTCCGCACGGCAATGGCGTTTCTCATAATATACTTAAATTGTATATTTAGGGAAAACCATGCCTACTACAATAGTATTTTGTTATATTGTTTTATTCGTCGCAATTTTCACGTTTTATGCGTTCCCAATTGGGTTCAAATTGAATCTGAAATAGAAGTGCCCCCGGCGTGACTCGAACACACGGCACATGGATTAGGAATCCATTGCTCTATCCGCCTGAGCTACGGGGGCACGGTTAATGATTATAATGGTTTTTGACGCCTATTTCAACAATAATGTCTTCTTTCTGACAGGCATGCTAACGGTCTATCCAGGTGCAACAGACCTTACTCAGCGTCAGCCTCTTAACTTCTCACTTCTCACTTTTCACTGTTCCCCTATAGCCCTTCACCAGTCAAAATTTCAAGTATCTCTACATATCTCGCCCTTGTTTTCTCTACAATTTCCAGAGGCAATTCAGGGCCAGGGTATTGTTTATTCCAATCCAGGGTATTCAGGTAATCCCTTACAATCTGTTTGTCATAGCTATCCTGGGCTTGTCCAGCCTTATAGTCCTTTTTCGACCAGAATCTCGACGAATCGGGGGTGAGCACCTCATCAATCACTATGATTTCATTATCGAGCATACCGAATTCAAACTTGGTATCAGCCACAATAATCCCCTTTGTCTCGGCAACAACACAGGCCCTTTCATAGATGCTGATGCTTATATCCCGTAGCCGGATAGCCATGTCCTCCCCTATGATGCAGGCTGTTTCTTCAAAGGATATATTCATATCATGGCCCTCTTCCGCTTTTGTAGTAGGCGTGAAGACAGGTTTCTCCAATCTGGAGGATTCAAGAAGACCGTCAGAGAGTCTGATCCCGCATACGCTGCCTGTTTCCTTATAGTCTTTCCATCCAGAGCCGGCAAGATATCCCCTAACGACACACTCTATGGGAAAGGGCTTCGCCTTTTTGACGATCATGCTCCTGTCTCTCAGCACATCCCTGTATTCTCTCAGTTTTTCAGGAAACTTCGCTACATCGACCTCAACTATGTGGTTCTTTATAATACCTTCCATCTCTTGGAACCAGAATGTGGACAGCTTTGTCAGCACCTTGCCTTTATCCAATATCCCCGTGGGAAGAACCACATCAAAAGCAGATAATCTGTCACTCGCGATAATCAGAAGATGATCGCCCAGATCGTAAATATCCCTGACCTTCCCCCTTCTGGGAACGCCTATATCCGATAAATCTGTCTGTATGAGGGCTTTTTCCATAAATTCTCTCCTTGCTATATCTTTTCAAATTCCGATTTTGGAGCACTGCATGTGGGACATACCCATGTATCCGGCAAATCCTCAAAAGGTGTGCCCGGGGCAATTCCAGAATCAGGATCACCTGCATCCGGATCATACACATACCCGCACACTATACAACTATACTTAGCCGCTCCCGCAGCCTTGGTTTTTTCAGGAGCAACCGTCTTTTCCTGCTCTTTCTCAGGCGCAATATAGGTTGGGGCTGTTTTTGGAGATTTGCCGCCCTTAATCTCTCTATAGTAGGCATAGCTCATAGGCTCGGCATCGCTCAGCATTTCGCTTTCCTTTACCTGACCGATAAAAATCGTGTGGGTCCCCACATCCGTTACGCTGATAACCTCGCACTCCAAATAGCCGACTGCATTGTCCAGAACAATGGGGGCGCCTGTAATGCCGACCTTAAAGTTCATCTCCTTGAATTTGTCTAATTCTCTGCCCGATTTAAAACCAAAATTACCGATAAAGGGCATGGGCGCTTCTTTTCCCAGGATGGAGATCGAAAAAACCCTGCTCTCCTGAATAAACTCGTGGGTCAGGTTCTGTTTATTAATGCTTACTGCGACTGTAGGGGGTTCCGAGGTAATCTGGAAAACGGTATTTGCGATCTGACCGTTAAACTTTTCTCCCTTCCTGGAGCTTATAATATATAATCCGTAACATATCTGCTGTATAGCCCTGATGTTCATTATTCCCTCCATAATCAAAAATATATTTTTTCTTTTTGTATGGTTAATGCTGATCTTAACACAACAGGTTATTGTAACGTTTTCTTTATAACCTTTCCAGCGAAAAGAACTACCCCGCGGCAAACTACAGGCATCAAAGGTTAGGCAACGACATGAAGAGACCATCTCGAAGCAAGCTTCGGGATATAGACCCGCGGTGCAATGCGCGGCCTTTTACTGCCAGAATTTCATCTCCTTCTCATCTTTATCAAAGAATATCTTCAGGTTCCTGCCGATAAAATCAAAGAGACCGTTGAAATGGTCAATATCCTGGGCCACATCCCTGGTCCACGGGGAAAAGACATAACTGTATGCAGTCTTTGAATCTGACCCCTGAAAGATCCTGATGGGAATCGTAATGGAAATACCTTTGTCGTGGTATCCCCTGTTAGTGCTATCCTGAAAAACATTTGTGTTCGTAAAACTGTACCATGCAGTCAGGACCACCCCATATATATTCTTTGAAACCGCCACCCTTGAGCCAATATCCCGCCCCAGGAATCGGCCGGTTTTCACGTCAACTGCCATATTGTATTCCGGTAAGTTGAGGCGGGCGTTAAAAAATGCGGTTGTATAGATTTTCCTCACATCATCCCCTTCCTTTAATTTGAAGGGGTTGTCAGGATCTCGCTTCTTTACAGCACTCCCGCTGACACCAACCAGAAACCTGCCGTCAAAAAGCGGCACGGCAATCTCAGCATCAAGCCCTGCATATTCAATCTCCAGAAAACCGCCCGATAATCTGCCATACACCTGGCGGTCCCATTTAAAGATCTGTTCCGCCATCAACCTGTTCATGTTTGCGCTTTTCTCTTTATAGAGGAACACATCACTTCTCACAGGGTTTGGCACCGGCTCTACTGTGTATTTTATATCCTTTAACGGATAAACCCCCGCGCCTGCAACTAAAGATGCTCCCTCCCAGGGATGATAATTAAGCCAACCTTCAACGCCAAGTCTGTATTGAAAGAATTGTGTCTTTTGCTGCACGAGTGTCTCAAAGGATGGCTTTACTCCATACTCAACCCATTTTTTGTGCTGGATTTCCACGTCAGAGTTTTTGTGAATGTTTGTATCTATTTTAGACAGGAAAACAAACTCACTTCTTGTCAACTTCTCTCGATACAGATCTGCAACATCCTCTCTGATCGTAGAATACTCGACCATGGGGATACTATTCTGGGTAAGGATTATATCAAACTTCTGTATGCCTGGAGGCGTCATTGCAGCAACGAGTCTGAGTATTACGCTGATTGCCCTCGTCGAGTAGAAGTATTTATCATTTTGAGCCTCAATCCGCAGGGTATCATGCTCAATTGTGATGCCGATATTGCTGAAGCCTGACCCACTTAGGGCCTTTACCAGCCTTTTTGACAATGGGCTCAAGGAATCCTGCTTCTTTTCTGCATAAGGAGGATCAAAGATGGGAACAAAAGGTTTTCCGATGTCAAAAACAGTCGACAGACTCATGCCAATCTGATTTCCCCTCTGGTAAGTAATATCTATTTCGCTCCATTTGAAGGGCTTCCACCTGAACCCAAAGTTGAATTTAGAAGGCACCGCCCTCTGGAAATACTTTGCCTGTGCCGGGTCTTGCGTCTGCTTTTCGTAACGAATCGGGCTATACTCCACCATAAAGGAATATTTCTCTGAAAGCGCAAACTGGACACCCCAGAAAAGCTGAGAATCTTTGAGCCACCCGCTTGGATCACTGAACATTTCAACCTTAAAGGTTTCACCCGATGACGATAATGGCCTTTTTCCAAATCTTCCATTGCCAAATCCAATCGTAAAATCAAAAGGGTATATTTGTTTGCTCGCCACAAGGTACTGCGATGGATAAAGCCTCGTGCCCTGAGGGTCCATGATGCCAATAGCAAGAGCAGGGGTAAATTTCCCCTCTTCAAGAAATTTATATTTTACATCCAGGGCTTTGTCCTTTGTGTTTCCATAGCCCTCACCCTCAAAAGCCTCGACTCCTATGACTTCAGTCACTCTTCCACCAAACTCAAAATTCTTAAAAGGACTCATCGCCAGATAATAATATCTGTAAGGATAGACCTGCCCTGCCCCTGCCCGGTAGCTATCCTTCTTCATGATCCTCGCCGTGGGGATTTCCATAAGCCCTGTGCCGCCCCAGTTGGCAGGACCGATGAAAGGCTCGTCACCTGCAAAAGCAACGGGAAGAAAGTTGAGTAAGTTGAGTAAGTTAAGTGGGGTGAGTAAGGAGAACGAGGGGTTTAAGTTGAGTAGGTTGAGTAGGGGAAGTGGGGTGAGTATGGGGAAAAGTAAAAGAAAAAAAGTGAACAAAATTACAACAAAATTACGGCGGAGATAGAAATGATGGCACAGACGGGGTAAATAAATTCGTGCTATTTCTCTAATATTCACTCGCTGCGAACCTACTCTTGCTTATTCAATAAAACATATTCCCAGAGTAGGCTACGTGGGTTATTTATTTATTACGCCTGCACCTTCTGCTGTTTCAAGAATTTTATGTATCCATTCAATATTTTAATGGACTTGAGCGTCTTATCTTTAACTTCACTGTATTTATTCAACGCAATGTGCTCTTCATCCAAAGCCACGGTAAGATGGTCCAAAAGTTCATAAAGAGAACCTCTTGCCTGGCGACAAAACTGTATATTTTCTTGATAATGATACCTTCCGTAACCCTCAGCAATATTTGCAGTGGCAGATCTTGCTGCCCTAATCATCTAATCTGTCAACCTATACTGCTCAATAGGCGGAAATGATTTTACCAGGCCCGTAATTGCCCTTCGCAATTCTCTGCCTTCTTTCCAAACCTCTAATGTCTCAAAAGTCGATTTGGTTAGCTGGCTGTTATTATCCTCACTCACCTGATTTTTCTCGGCTCCTGCTCTACCTTACTCAACTTACTCAACTGGTTCACTTCAACGTATTATACATTACCGCTATAGCCCCTGCGGCTAACCCCACGTTTGCAACTATCTGAGTTATATCCTTCAATTCTCTCAGCCATGCGGTACGCTCAAGCTTTTCCGGTACAATGATACTATCTCCTGCTTCTATTTCGCTCTTTCCCTCACCATAACCAGCAGCCTCCCACCTGTTCTTAAAGGGATTCCAACTTACAAGACCAGACGACACCTTTCTCGCGCTACCATCCACTTTCACCACGAAGGCTCTACTTGTGTCAGCGTATTGCGAATAACCACCTGCCATCTGTATATAATCCTTATATCCCATCCTGTCGCTATGAACAAAGCTGCCGGTAGACATAACTGATCCAGCAACATTCACAACACTGTTCTTAGTCGGTATAAAAAGCGTGTCACCTTCTTCCAGTTCAATGTCGTACTCGCTGCCCTTAAGTAATCTCAGGTGTGCGAGGTAGATTGTCATCCTGCCCGTAGGCTTAAGTTGTTTCAGGGTCTCTATTAATTTTTTTTTCTGTTCCACCTCAATGGCTTTTGCCTGAACACTTTCCGTTGAGGTTGCTGTCACAGTTGTGCCTGCCGAGGACATTTCTCTTTCCATTCTTGCAATCATCTCATCAAGGCTCTTCTGCTGAAGCTCTAAAACTCTTTTTCTCGTAAAAAATGCACCCCGCAAATATGCGTCGTCTGCATAACCGCCTGCACGTTCAATTATTGAAGAAAGTTTCTCGTTCTTCTTTGTAATGTACCGCCCAGGAAACCTGAATTCACCGCCAACGGTGACAAATCTATCTTTCCTCCAGTCCTGAAGCTTTTTAATCGTCACTCTATCATAGGGCTTCAATAATATATTGTCTGTCGGCTCTCCCTTCAATGCCTTTTTAAGATTGATATTCTTATGCTCCAGTTTTACAATCTTATCGCCCTCGATAATTTGTGAGGTAATCTCTGCTTCGTCAAGGTATGCTGATTCCAAGACATTGCCCGCACTAAAAACAAGGTCTCTGACAGTCATCCCTTCGGCAAACTGGAAACCGCCTGGTTTCAAGACATCACCATCTATTGATACTGATTTCTTATGTATATACTCCCAGGCTGAGTGTATGACGACCCTATCGTGATCGACAAGCATAATATTGCTCGCAGCATCCCCATCAAGGGCCTTTTCGAGGCTGAATCTGATAATAGAGACATCTTTTGTTTTCCAGTCTGTCCTGAATAGTTCTGCCTCTTTCATATATGTGTCGCGTGTAATCCCGCCTGCCTTGAAGATAATATCTTTTACAGTCATTCCTTCTGTGAGCACAAAACCACCCGGTCTCTTCACCTCGCCCGCTATGGAAACATCTTGTTTCCACTTTTCATCCCACATCGAATAAATAATGATCCGGTCTTCATCATGAAGGAGTACATTATCCCTCGGATCTCCCGCCATTGCGTTATTTATATCGAAATAGATGGTTTCATGTTCTCTCTTTTTGTTGATCCTTACAATCTCTCCTTTCCGCGTATATGCTTCTTTGGTAAGGTCCCCTGCCAACTTAACAGCATCCCTGACCTTCATGTTCTCATCAAGGGCAAACTTGCCACCCTTTCTGACCTCTCCCGTTATCGAAACAAACGGTCGATCCTTAAAAAACCATTTTGAAAATATGTATATATTGTCTTGCGGTTTTAGTTCTATGTTCTGTGCTTGATCAACAAAAAGACCGGTTATGTTGATAGGCACAAAGTTTGCTGTCATATTTGGAGGTTCAATTCTTTTTATAAGTGCATAGTTCGTATAGGTCTCGGGCATCAATTCCGTTTTATCTTTAATGATATCCCTCAATCTCATCCCAGGCTTGTACTCATACTTACCAGGGCGTTTAATATTTCCATGGATAAAAACAACATTCGACTCTTTTTCTACAATATTAAAAACCTTCACTAAATCCATATCATAGAGGTGAAACCCTTTTGCTTTAGTTAAACTCCTGTCGTCGATATCGACAACAATCTGTCTCTCATTTTTCACAATCCTTTCAACCTGTATCTGCTGCATATAAGCTGTGGGTATAATCCCTCCCGCAAGGTCAAAAAGTGTATGAAGATCGAGTTTTCCCTTCAGTTCATAAATTGCCGGTCTTTTTACATTCCCCGCTATACCCACAACGGGACCTGCAACAGGCACAAATATCACGTCTCCTGCCTGAAGCATGGTATCTTTTGACTTGTCTCCTTTTAATAGCAAATCATAGAGATCGAAAACAGTAATGACCTTGTCTTTTCTCCTCAGTTGAACACTCCTCATGGTCCCGATGCCTGTCGGCCCGCCTGCGATGAGCAATGCATCCGTAATGGTCGCAAAGGAACCGATGGTATAGGCCCCAGGCTTCTTCACATCGCCGAGAATAAAGATGGGGATGCTCTTGAGGGCGCCCATGGTAACATCAATATTTGCTCCGACAAATTGCTCAGCCTGCTTTATGAGGTGCTTTGACATCTGTTCAAAGGTCTGGCCTGCAACAGGAATAGGTCCTACTTGGGGCATGGTAATATTGCCATTTCTATCAACCACAAGATTATAGTTCGCGTTCACCCTCCCCCAGAGAAGTATTTTAACCTCATCTCCGGGACCGATGACATATTCCGTAGGAACAGGAATATCCTTCCTGTCCGTTACCACCTTTATTGCCGAATCTTGAAAGAAATCATACCCGTAAGGTCTCAGTACTGTCGAAATCTCTTGATATTTGCCAATGGATCTTACCCGTTCGAACACGGTTTGCTCGGTTTTCTCTCCGCCAATCACTCTTTTTTCTGATGTAACTTCCGAAGGCTTCTTCTCCTGTTCTTTCTTCTCTGTCCCCTTTTTCTCCGTCCCCTCTTTTTCAGCGCCTTTCTTTTCCAGCGTCTCTTTTCCCTGCAAGATATCCTGAGGCGTCAAACCCTGGAATTCTGGTTTCGTTTTGAGGGCCTCGATTGCATCAGGCGTCAAAGCATCTCCTCTTTCCTTTCGGGCATCTTCTGCAGCCTTTCGCTGTTCCGGAGTCATTTTCTGCATTGCCTCCGCCTGAGCCGGCGTAAGTTGCGTCGAGCCTTGAGGTATGGGAGAGGCCCCTGGCTGAGTTGACGGGCTTAGCTGTGGCACACCTGGAAAAGTAGGCGCTGCACCGGACCGCTGCAACATACTACCTTGCGCCCCTCCTGGCGGTGTTACTGATATCCCGGCCGCCTGGGGCGACATGCCTCCAGGCCCAACGGGTGCCACCATTTGCGCCGGAAGAGCGCTGGACGCTGCTGACCCGGTGGCATCAGTACTCACCTGTTGTGCATAGCTCACTCCCAATACCAATAATAACAGGATATGCACTGCTATTAGAATTCGTTTGATCACTTTTCAACCTCCAAGCTTAACTTCATAATTTTGAATTCATAATTCTAAATTTTAAATTAACAGCCCCAACCTCGTGATTCAGCCCTTGGTTGAGGAAATTGTTTTTACAATAGCGGTGAGAATTCTTATAATGTCGACCGAATCTACAATATATGGTTCAATAATCTTTTCTTCGACAATTCCTGAATCCCTCAGCAGCCTTAACCAATAGTTCGTTTCCCTCGCCTCCTTTGAGGCGATTGAAAGTTTCGACAGAAAATCTGCTCTGCTCTGAGCAGCTATGGCTTCTTCAACATTGGCTCCAATACTTGTTCCTGATCTAACCATTTGTTTTGAAAGAGTATATTCGTTTTTAGCCAATAACGCTTTATACAAATCTATTATCTTAAGCGCAAATCCGTAACTTTTCTCCTTGATTACATTATCCTTAATCTGTTCTCGTCCAGACATTTCCCCATTTCCCGATGGGTTGCATTCAATTAAAAATTTAAAATTAAGAATTTAAAATTGAACCTACTTCTCGCTTTTCCTTACTCACCTTACTCTCCTTTTCTCCTGGTTCGACGGCCCCACTTCAGCCGCATTAACTCACTTAACCCCATTTCCCTACCCAACTCACTTAACTCTTTCTTATGATTTAAAACATATTCCTTCCCAAAAGCAACAAATATCCCTAAAAACAACGCTACCACAAAGGAGATCATCACCATCTGCACCCGTTTAGGCCCTATCTTCCTATCCGGCACCCTTGGCGGATCAAGCACCTTAAAGGCGAAGTTTTCCTTCACCTCAGCCATCATGATGGTTTCCATTTGCTGAGCGATCATTCCATAGATCTTTGCTTTTATGAATGGATCAGCCACTTTGTCAAGCTGGGATTCAAGATACTTTTGATTTGTTCCTGCAACACGCTTTGTTTCGCTGCTCATATAGTTAGTGAGCTCAGCCAACGTGTACCGTAGAAGATCAGCGGCCAACCCGGGATCCTTGAACTTCACCGATATCTCGATAACATTATCTTTAGGGGTAAAATTGACCTTCATCATACCCGTCAACGCCCTTATTGCAGACCACATACGCCTGCCGTCAGGTTGAGACTTGTCGTCCTTTGCAGGTCCAAGCAGAATGGGCAGCAAATTGTTATTTATGATAATCTTTTCTTTTAGAATGTTGCTTTTTAATATATTAGTAATCTCGGCAGATATGGGGGCTGTAGGGGGAGCAATACCGAATTGCGTGGCCATCAAAGATGACATACCGGAGTCCTTGGATGCAACCCCAGCAGGTATTATAACGGTCTTCGCCTCATAAACAGGTGCCATTAAAAGAGATTTAATAATAGTCACCACAACTACAATAACGACTATGCAGACAATCAGCTTCGTATTCCGTAAGATTACCTTGACATAGTCAAGAAGGTTAATTTCGTTTTCAGTAATTTCCGTTTCCATTTTTATCCTTTCGTTGTTAAGTTAGGTATTACATTGGCAATTAAACATATTAAGCATCGTCATGCCGGACTTGATCCGGCATCCAGTGTTTTCGCTGGATGTTGCTTCGCAATTAAATCGTGCCGGCTTCCGCCGGAATGACAGAAAGTGTTCTGTTTAATTGCCGGAGTAATAGTTAGTGGTAACAGCGTGAGAGTGTAGTAAAAATATATCTCCCCATCTAACTATCTCGCTATTTAACTATTTTTTCAGATTCACCGACAGGTACGCCTCTATAAATCTCCCAACCAGCACATTGATACTCTCTTTTATCGCATTCAGCTTACCAATATTCGTGATTCCTGTCATGTTTATACCCCAGGTACCTGCCATAGTCTTTACTAAAGGATTTACTTCCAGTGACACACCCTGTTTTAACTCGACTCTTACATCATAAGAATACCAGTATTTTTCATATTCATGCGTATTGACAACTATGTACAGAAACGGTCTCCCAGGCGTTTTAAGCCATTGTTCGTAGGCAAAGACCGTAACGCCAGCCTTTCTCAGCATGGCTTCTACATCGGTCTTTATCTGTTCCCTCTGGAGACCAAACTTTTGCGTATATTTCTGAATGTTCGGCTGCAACTCCTCAACGACAACATTTACCCCTTGAATACCGGCAAGAGTCCGTCTGGTCACATCAGAATCGATTGCATAGGCGGCGCCAACTGTCCAGATCGCTAAGCCAACTGTGAAGGCTATGTATTTAAAAACGCATTTTACCATCTTCATCTTTTTGTCCCCCTTATATCCGATTCCCAGATATTTCTCGCCCGCTCCGCTCAGGTCACAGAGCCCTGTTTTTCTCACCGCAGATGGACGCTGATAACGGCGGATAAAAACGGATGATATTTCTTTGACCGGATATGTGATAAAACAGCCCATCCGGTCAACCCGCAGCACCTATGGTGCGGGAAATCACTTGATACTCCCCGCCGCAAGCGGCTGGGTGTTTCTTGCATTGCCGGTCTATCACAATGCAAGAAATGAGCCCCTGATCTCATCTGTGTCCATCCTGCATTTATCCGTGTTCATCCGTGTAAAATGAAGATCTTTTTCACCGTTGATGGGTACTGATATCCGGTTGGCCCTAAGCACGTTCCGCTTACGCGTCTGCCCCTTACTCCCTACTTTCATTTATCCAATCTTCTGTAGTAAGCCCGGGAATTCTTGAAAAGTGTCTGGTGTTCCCCGTAACAACAATCAGGCCATGGTGAATTGCTATTGAGGCTATCCTCAAATCAGGTTCAGACAATGGGGTTCCCTTTTTCTCCATCTCTGCCTTTAGTTCTCCGAAAATTTTTGCTGAATTTTCTTCGAAAGAAAGTATTTGTATATTTGGCCAGACCAATCTGTCAAGCTTCTCAATGAAGTAATACGGCCGGTTGCTTTTGTATGCACCATAGACCAGTTCGCCAACAGTTATTGCAGTTGTAAATTGTTTGTCAGAATCAAGAGAAGCCAATCTTCTGATAAACAAAATAGAAGGACTCTTTTTTATTATTTGACTCAGCGCATCAGTGTCAAACAGATACATCAGGCAAGATCCTCAACGTTCCTATCTTTAGATTTATTCCTTTCATCGTAGATGTTCAAAACCATCTCTTCAAGGTCATCAAAGTCTCCCCACGCGCCAAGGGCAGCCAATAGGCCTTTCCCAACATTATTCTTCTTCAGGCTCTCAATTAACTCGAGTTCTTCGACGCTGACCATTGCCGCCATGGGTCTGCCCTTTTTCTCTATAATAAAATGTTCTTTGTTCAATGACACTTCGCTGACAACTGCCGAAAAATGTCTTTTTACTTCAGCAACCCCTATCTTTCTCGACATAAACACACCTCCTTTAATGTCATAGTGTCATTATGACATTAAAATTGACCCATGTCAATATCTTTGCCCATCCATGATCTCTCGGACTCAACACTCAAAACCGTTCTCATCGCTGCCCTTCCTTACTCGCCTCACTAAACTTACTCACCCTACTCAACTGCTCTCCCCCTCCCGTTTCTTCATAATGTTTCACGTATTTCCTTAGCAGTTCTCTTACCAAATCATCACTTCCTTGCCCATTATTGCTCAAAACTTCACGAAACTCATTTAGAATGCCCTTTATTTCATCCAGCGAATATTTTTCGCTGTTTCTTGCAATAAAGACCTTTTCATGCTTACTTGCATCCGTTCCTTCCTCGGCAGTAAGTATCTCTTCAAAGAGCTTCTCGCCCGGCCTCAACCCCGTGAATATAATATCTATATCCTTATAGGGTTCCAGTCCGTGAATCCTTATCAGTTCCTCTGCCACATCGGTGATATTCACCGGTTCACCCATGTCCAGGACAAACACCTCTCCTCCCACACCCATTGCGGATGCCTGCAGCACGAGGGACACGGCCTCCGGTATGGTCATGAAATACCTTTTCATATCCCTATGGGTTACTGTAAGCGGCCCTCCATATTTCAATTGATCCAGAAATAGGGGCAACACACTCCCCCTGCTTCCCAGCACATTTCCAAACCGGACAGAGATGAAACGAGTTGAGTGGGTGAGTGGGTGAGTGGGTGAAATAGGCTCACTTCTAACTCCTAACTCCTCACTTTTCACTTCATGGTTGAACGGTTGAGTGGGTGAGTAAGCATTCGACTCACTTGAACGTTGAACGTTGAACGTTGAACGTTGAACATTTTCTTCGTTCATCGCTTTACACACATTCTCCGCCATTCTCTTTGTTGCACCCATTACGCTTGTCGGTCTCACTGCCTTGTCGGTGGAGATCAAAATGAATTTATCAACACCATATTTTCTTGCTGTCTTTGCGAGCGCATAAGTCCCAAGCATATTCACCTTCACGGCTTCTTTCGGGTTAAATTCCATCATTGGCACATGCTTATAGGCAGCGGCATGGAATACAATCTGGGGCTTAAACTCCTCAAAAACCTCGCTCAACCTTGCCTCATCCCTTACATCGCCAGTCTTGTAATGTATCTTTTCAGACAACTGGGGGGAAGACCTTGCTATTTTCAATCCGAGATTATGCAGCTCAGTCTCATCTATATCAAATATTATGACATTCCCGGGCGCAAAGGCGCACACCTGATACACAATCTCAGACCCAATCGAGCCACCAGCCCCCGTTATAAGGACAGACTTGCTATTTATGAAATCTCCAATATCTTTGTAGTTGATAGCCACTGACTGCCGGCCCACGAGGTCCTCAATGCTGATGTCCTCCAGTCCCTTCATATTTACGTCAGGTTTATCGAAATTGTATATACGGGGGACTATTTTTATAGTTCCAACATTTGCCTTCTTAGCAGTATCATATATCTGTTTCAAATTTTTATGATTCAAGGAGGGTATAGCTATAATCATGGTGTCAATATCATGCTTTAAAATAATCTCTCTCAATGTTTCCGTTGTACCAAAAACCTTTACCCCATGTATATACGTACCAATCCTGGTTTTATCGTCATCAAGAAAACCAACCGGATAGAATTCGCTGAAATTGACACGAGCCATATCTCTCACGATCATCTCGCCCGTGTTGCCCGCACCAAGAATAAGTGCTCTTTTTGCTTGCCGTGCAGGGCGTTGTTTATGTATGACCTCCATATAAAGCCTTTTAGATATTCTCAACCCGGCTATGAGGAAAATTGAAATAATGCTGTCTTCGAGAATAATCCTTTTGGGGAAGCCGGTAATTCCAAGACCGGGCAGCAAAGATGTCGGAAGGCTCAGGATTATTAAAACCATTCCCGAAACTATTAACGCACCGACTATGTTGACCAAGTCGAAAATGCCTACATATCTCCAGGTCATTCTGTATATCCTGAACACTCCGAATGAGATTAACTTGACCACAACAAAGTAAGGAATCACCTCCACTACGAGACCAACGTAAACCGCATTCAGATCAAAATCAAAATGAAAAAGGAAAGACAGAAAAAGAGAGGTGACAATAAGAATAATGTCGGCACAGAAAAAGAAAAGAAAGCGCTTAAGAGAGCTTGGCCCTGTCAGCTTGTTAATTATTTGTCTTGTCATTATAATCTATTCCCCTTCTGTTAAATCCATGCAAAAAACCTTTTTTCACTGCAGATGAACGCTGATAAAATCGGATATTATTTCTTTTGACCGTATACGAGATAAATCAGCCGTATCCGGTCAATTCCCGGCACGTTCCGTGCAATAGTTTGCCCCCGCGTAAGCGGCTGGGCGTTTCCTGCATTTACCGGCTTATCGAAATGCAGGAAACCAGCATTATCGTCTTTGCCCTCATCCGCCCTTATCAGATCCCTTATCCGTGTGCATCCGTGTAAAAACTTGCTTTCACGTAATTTGCGTGATACACTTAATTTACGTGACAATCTAAAAATAGGAGGATGATACCATGAAGCAAAACATTACCCTCAGCCTCGATAAGGAACTCATCAGAAAAGCAAAGATTATTTCTGCAAGAAGAATGGTCTCGGTCAGTCAGCTCCTGAGTAATGAGGTTACCAGGATCATTGAAGAAGATGAGGGGTACGAGGAGAACCGCAAGCTTGCACTCGCTCTCCTTGATACAGGATATCATCTCGGCGGCGCCATCCCTGCAACGAGGGAGGAACTTCATGAGCGCTAAGATATTTGTAGACACAAATATCTTGATTTACGCCCATGACATTGATTCAGCACGAAAACATGAGATCGCACGGGAATTGGTGTCATCACTTTGGAATCAGAAAACCGGGGTCTTAAGCACGCAGGTTCTTCAGGAACTGTATGTCAATATCACGCGGAAGATCACCATGCCGATTAAGCCCTCTGAAGCCCGAACCATTGTCAGAACATATATGCCGTGGGCCATTGAAACATCCGCTGAAACGATTCTTGCCGCATCCGAGATCGAAGAACGTAACCGCCTATCATTCTGGGATGCATTGATTGTCGCTGCCGCCAGTCGGGCAGGAGCTGTAAAAATTGTCACGGAAGATTTGAATCATGGCCAAAGGATTGAGGGCATCTTCATAGAAAATCCCTTTATTACATAAAACCTTTTTTGACCGTCTACGCAAGGGGCCACTGGAGATTGACCCGCCGCGAAAGCGGCTGGGTGTTTCCTGCATTACCGGCTTATCGAAATGCAGGAAACCATCATTATCTTTGCCCTCATCCGCCCTTATCAGAGCCCTTATCCGTGTACATCCGTGTAAAATAAAGGTCTTTACGGAAAGCCTTTTTATTACATAATCCACTATTATCTTTCAGCACGAAAAAACAACTTGAAGCTTTTAACTTTTAAAGCTATGATAATGTTATTACACGAAAACAGTGTACACTAAACTAAGAGAGAGGTATTATAATGCTCAAAAATATTACCCTCAGCGCAGATGCTGAACTTATCAGACAAGCACGGGATAAAGCAAGGCAAGAAAAAACAACCCTTAACGAAACATTTCGTCTGTGGCTTGCAAGGTACACAAAAGCAGGAAGGAACGTCACAGAGTATGACAGCATCATGGAAAAACTTAATTATGCCCAACCAGGCAGATGCTTTAACCGTGAGGACATGAATGAACGCTAAATATTTTCTTGACACCAACATATTTGTCTATTCCTTTGATGCACTAAATCCCGATAAACAAAAATGCGCCAAAGAGCTTATCAAAAAAGCTCTTGAAGATGGGACCGGTTGTATCAGTTATCAGGTTGTGCAAGAATTTTTCAACGTTTCAACGCGAAAGTTCTCAACGCCTCTATCTGCTAAAGACGCTGATGGTTACCTGACAATGTTTCTCGAACCTCTCTGTGAAATATTTAGCACTATAACTATATATAGAAAGGCTTTGGAAATTATGGAGCGCTGGCAATGTTCTTTCAATGATTCTCTTATTATTGCTTCTGCAGCTTCTACGGATTGCCGCATCCTCTATACAGAAGATTTGCAGCACAATCAAAAAATTGAGAGTTTAAAGATTATCAACCCTTTTGTTTAAGCAATTCCGAGCAAATTGCTTTGGCCACTCCGCTCTCAATGTTGTCAATGGAAGAAACTCTCTGGCAGTCATCGCGAGGAGGCCCAGGCCGACGTGGCGATCTCACATCAGATTGCCGCGCTTCGCTCGCAATGACAAAACGCCGCACTCGCCGACGCTCGTTCGCAATGACAAACGGGGAAGTTGCCCTCATCCGCCCTTATCAGAGCCCTTATCCGTGTGCATCCGTGTAAAATCAGGATTCAACAAATGTACTTGTAAGCAGGATTTATATGCATGCTGGCTCCACGGGTAACTCAAAACTCATCACTCACAACTCTACACTTATGTTAATCAGTGTGCCACTCCTTCCCTTTTTATGACTTTCACAAACGTCAGCCACAATATCCTGAGATCAAAAAGGAACGATCTATTTCTCAGGTAATACTCATCAAACTTGACCTTCACAGGAATGAGCAATTCATCTCTGCCATTAATCTGCGCCCATCCGGTTATCCCCGGCACCAACATGTGCACACCCTTTTTTGCTCTCAGCTCAATAAGATCGTCCTGATTGTAGAGAGCCGGCCTCGGGCCTACAAAACTCATATCCCCCTTCAGCACGCTCCAGAGCTGCGGCAACTCATCCAGGCTGAACTTACGTAAGAATGGACCAACCGGGGTCAGATATTTATCCGGATTATCCAGCAAATGTGTCGCCACATCCGGTGTATCTATCCGCATTGTTCTGAATTTGGGCATCTTTAATATAACATTATTCCTTCCTACCCTATCTGACCAATACAACGCCGGTCCTTTTGATGTCAACTTAATCAATAAAGTAATAACGAACATAGGGATGCATAATATTATTAAAGAAATCAGCGATGCAACTATATCAAAGAACCGTTTCATTATTGCAGACCCAATCTAAATCCGACAATGACACCAAGGGTTACCTGACCATAATTATCGAACCTCTCTATGAAGCATTCAACGCTATGCATATATATAAAGACATTTTTTCTTGCCATAGATGAACGCTGATAACTACGGATAGGAGTAAATGTTTTTCTTTTTGCCCGGATATGGGATAGATTGACACATCCGGTCAAACCCCGGCACGTTCCGTGCAAAAAGTTTGCCCCCGCGTAAGCGGCTGGGCGTTTCCTGCATTTACCGGCTTATCGAAATGCAGGAAACCAACATTATCGTCTTTGCCCTCATCCGCCTTTATCAGATCCCTTATCCGTGTGCATCCGTGTAAGAAAATGATCCCCTCCCATTTTCCCTTGACATATCCCCCATAAAATATAAACTACATATGTAT
>PNOF01000049.1 GCA_013824645.1 Syntrophus sp. (in: bacteria)
CTATAAATTGTATGGAACCTTATCCGGGGGATATTATTTTAACAGGTCCAGTGAGGGAGAATTTTCTACACAAAAGATCGACGAAGAAGCTATGTGGACCAGCCCGGGTATCCGGTACGAATGGAATAAGGATACGTCCATCGAGACATCCTATACATATAATAGGACGAGGTATAACGTAAGCCGCGAGGACGCGGAAAGAAATCTTTTTCAAGTTCGTTTCAGGATAGAATGCGATTTATTTAATTAAAAAAGGAGTTTCATTATAGTTGATAGATGTAAGAGATGTGAAATGTGTATACTATAAATATTCAAAATCTTTTCGGGGGAGTCGATGGAAGAAGAAACTAAGACCGTACACGATTATTTTGATATCCTGAAACGGAGAAAAAAGAGTCTTATTCTGCCTATTCTCATTGTTTTTTTCATTGCTTTCATCGTGGTCCTTGTTTACCCTCCCCAATATCGATCGATGGCAACAATACTCATTGAAGAACAGGAGTTACCTCTCGATTTTGTGCGAACTACCGTAACGGGGTTTGCGGAGCAGAGACTTCAGGCCCTCAACCAGAGGATCATGAGTTCTACAAGACTCATTGAAATCATCAAACGTTTCAACCTTTATGAGGACTTGCGAAAAAAGCTGACCGTGGAAGAAGTTATAGAAATTATGAGGAAGGATATTAAATTCAACACCATCAGCGCAGATATCGTAGATCCACAAAGAGGTGGCGCGCCTTCACCCATTACCATCGCCTTCACCCTTTCCTATGACGGTCGGAATCCGCAGGCCGTACAACAGGTAGCAGGCGTCCTGTCGTCACTCTTTCTTGAAGAAAATTTAAAAGTCCGAGAAGAAAGGGCTATTGGGGCCTCCAAATTTCTCGGGGAAGAGACAATGACATTACAAAAACAATTGGCAGGCCTTGATGCAAAGATTGCCAGATACAAAGAAAAACATACGAATGAGCTTCCGGAGCTCCTCCAGGTAAACCTGTCGAGTATTGACAGGGTCGAGCGCGATATTGATATGCTGAAACAGCAATTGACAACTCTCAAAGAAAAAGAAAGTTATTTTCGGGCACAATTGGTAGCGGTGCCCACTGACGCTGCCAATCAGGACAGAATGCTCCTCAAAGAATTGAAGGCGAAACTCACACAGCTTAAAAGCAGATTTTCCGATAAACACCCTGATGTAAGAAAGACAAATACCGAAATAGCGGAGCTTGATAAACGTCTTAATGTCTCATTGCCAACACCAAATACAGCAGTCGGTGCATTAAAAACAACCTTCTCGCCGCTTGATCAGCCGGATAACCCGGCATATGTTAATCTGGCCTCGCAGCTTGTCGGTGCCCAGGCGGAAATAGAGATGGTACGACGCCAGATCGACGAAATGGGCAAAAAAAGGGACGGATATTACCGGAGGATCGAGGCATCTCCAAGGGTTGAAGAATCTTACAAGGCCATGGCGGTGGAACGGAATAATACCCAGTTGAAGTTTGATGACCTCATGAAGAAAACAATGGAAGCAAAGGTGGCACAGGGCCTTGAAAAAGAAAAAATGGGTGAACGGTTTACAATAATAGACCCTGCGAGGCTGCCGGAAAAACCGGTGAAACCGAATGTGCCGGCCATTTTATTGATAGGTCTTTTCCTTGGTATTGGAGCGGGTGTAGGCATGGCGTCACTCCAGGAATTTAATGACCAGTCAATCCGGGACCCGAAAACGCTTACCGCAATCACACACCTCCCCGTTCTCGTTGCTATCCCGGAGATCATTACTGAAAAGGATATTCTGGGCCGCAAACACACATGGAAAGCACTGCTGATTATTGCGGTATTGGTGTTCGTGGCCGGTCTTATTCTCTTTCATTTTTTTATTATGGATCTGGATATCCTGTGGGCACGCGTAACACGCAAATTCTTATAGATTACAAAGGGTTTTGAAAAAGGAGGAGCATGTGGCTAAGAAGCTGAAAAGTCTTTTTGAAGATGCTTTTAAGAAATTAAAAAAGACGGAACAGGTAAAAAAATATTCCCTTAAGGCAGAGATTCAACAGGATTTTACTCAGGAAGACAAAGAAAAAGCAGGTTGGACCTCCCCGGCCTATACGAAATCACGAACGGTCAAGCTCAATATGAATACTCTGGCCGATAATCGATGTGTGGCAATTTTCCCTTACGCACAGGAAACGGAAGTATATAAGGTGCTTCGTACCCAGGTCCTCCGCTATACCAAAGAGAAGGGGGGCAACACAATAATGATAACCAGTGCCCTGCCGGGAGAAGGGAAAACCCTCACGGCGATCAATCTTGCCTTCACCTTTGCAAAGCTTTTTGAGCAGACGGTCCTCCTCGTCGATGGTGATTTGCGGCAGCAGGGTGTCCATAAATGTCTTGGTTTTGAAAACGACAGAGGGCTTGCCGACTATCTCGTGGATAACATGCCCGTGCCGGAGATTATTACATGGCCCGGTATCGATAAGCTTACCCTCATTTCGGGTGGCAGGCTTATGCATGAAAGCACTGAACTTCTGGGTTCGGCAAGGATGACTGACCTTGTTCACGAGATGAAGACACGTTATCCGGACAGGTATGTCTTTTTTGATGTGCCGCCTATTTTAACCAGCGCCGATGCGCTTGCATTTGTGCCTCTTGTTGATTACGTCATTATGGTAGTACGGGCGGGAACAACCCCGGCCAATGATGTAAAAAAGGCCCTGGAGCTGATTCCGCAAGAGAAGGTCATCGGCTTTGTCCTCAACCGTTACAATACGAGGATGCAGACAAATCCGGCTCAGCCGTAGAAAATAGATCGCTACTAAAATAAAAAAGGCAGAGTCTCCCTCTGCCTTTTTTATTTTCCTGTCATTGACAAGTGAGCGGAAAATCCTTTAATATTAGACAGGTGAGAGTGGCGGAACTGGCAGACTCACTGGACTTAGGATTCTATTAGACACTTTTTGAAAAAATGGCTCCTGGCCTGGAGTTAATGCTAACCACTTATAATTACAAGTAAATATTAGTTTTATCCTTTACGGTATTTTCTATCCGTTAAGACCTTTTGAGACCCCTTCTGCTACAGTGAAAATTTCCGCTAAAAGAATAATTTCATCCGCTACCCCCCCTAAACCCAGTTTTTAGATTTCAAAATCCCCAATGGCAGACAGAGCAAGTCTGAAAAGAAACATTCATAAATGTGGTTAACAGAAGTGTTCGATCAATGTGCAGGATGTTTCAGCATAGCAAGGCGGGCATAAAGATCGTGTTGCCATTTTTTCCGAAGTAATCCTTCGTTAAGACAAAGGAGTGTTTCGCTGGGTGGTCTTTCTGAAACTCCCGTATCCCCGATGGAATCCCAGGACGGCTGAAGGAAGAATATTTGACTTCAACCGGTGTTGCCTCACTGCCTTCCATGATGATGAAGTCTACCTCATTTTTTGAAATGGTCCTCCAGAAATGAATCTCCTGGAGCACAGATATGTTCTTGATAATGTTGCTGAGCACGCCGTTTTCTGCCAGAGCGCCGCTGTCGGGTCTGTCATCAGGATGAGCGGTATTTCTGAGGATAATATTCCTCAAGCCAGTGTCAATGAAGAAGACCTTCTGCATTTTGCTGATTTCCTTTCGCGGATTCCGGGAGTATGGAGAGACCATCTTGATGATAAAAGTATTTTCAAGAAGGAAGAGATAGCGTTCGAGTGTATTGCGGGCAATTTTGACTGTGGTGGATAGTTCGTTAAGATTGACGAGATTTCCCGTTTGAAGCGCCAGTGCCTTGAGTAAATTGTTGAAGCCCGTGATGTTGTCTATCCTCATAATATCCTTTATGTCTTTCTTGACATAGGAATTATAGATATCGGTGAGATAGACGGCCTTTGCGGTGTAATCAGCTTCAAGCACAGCTCCCGGATATCCGCCATAAATGAGGTACTCATTGAAGTGGCGGGCAAGGTCGTCCATAAAGAAGCGGGATGGAAGATCACTCACTGAACCATCGGGGTCCATATGTCTCATGTCGCTTTTCATGAGGGCGTCGAGGAGCTTGTCCTCACCCTTGAATAGCAGCGTTTCGGAAAAGTCGAGAGGGTACAGTTCAAAAACCGTTTTCCTGCCCGCCAGAG
The DNA here is from genome assembly GCA_013824645.1 of Syntrophus sp. (in: bacteria). GTDB lineage: Bacteria > Desulfobacterota > Syntrophorhabdia > Syntrophorhabdales > Syntrophorhabdaceae > PNOF01. Next base: position 4,128 of record PNOF01000049.1, read on the forward strand.
AATCACTGAATTTCCGTCTGATCTCCAGCGTCGATGAACCGGAAACGATCATTTTGAAGTTTTTCTGATGGTCGGCGATGAGCTTCAGGAAATTGGCGGGGTTTTCCATATACTGGATCTCATCAACAAAGATGTAATTTGCAGCATCAATATCGACCCCTGATGCCTTCAGGTACGCGGTAAATTCCTTGATGCCTCCATTGAAAACATCAAGCATGGCCAGATCTTCGAGGTCGAAATAATGGATTTTATCTTTGTCGACGCCCTTCTCTCTCAACGTTTCCATCATGAGGTACATTATGGATGTTTTTCCGGTCTGACGAGCGCCCACAAGGAGGATAATTCCGGGCTTGTCAAGGTATGGGATGACCTCGGTAAGGATCTTTCTCGGAAAGAGTTTCTGAGTGGTGTTTGTTTTCATATCAATATAATTTATATGGTCCTATTAATATTATTAAGTATTATTACTATGAAATGATTCAATCGTCAAGATTAATTTAAAACCACCCTTGAATTTGTCAAGAAAATTAACGCTGATAAGGAGAATAACGGACATTTGGGAGCGATGAAGGTTGAGCCGGGCAGTGATCACGGGGGAAAAGAAGCATTGAGCCGTCGCTCTTTTCGTATGATCCTGGTGTGATAGCTGACCGAGAGTCGGGAGTAATTGACAAGTGGGCAGAAAATCCTTTAATATTAGACAGGCGAGAGTGGCGGAACTGGCAGACGCACTGGACTTAGGATCCAGCGGGTTAAACCGTAGGGGTTCAACTCCCCTCTCTCGCAATTGTTTATCCACCTGATTACACCTTATTCCAATATATTAAAAAGAGGACGGGCCGGCAACAAGGAGGCATAAAGGACTGCGGGTTGGTAAATATGCTCATTGACTTTTATTCCCCCTTACGATAATGTTTAGTTATTAAAATTTAATAACTGTTCCTGAGGGGGTAGAGATGTCAAGCATCAATAAAGTTATACTGGTGGGCAGACTGGGGGGAGACCCGGAGCTTCGCTATACCGCAGATGGCGTACCTGTTGCGACTTTTAACGTTGCAACATCGGAAGCATATAAAGACAAGAGTGGTACAAAGCAGGAAAAGACCGAGTGGCATCGGGTAGTTGCATGGCGCAAGCTCGGAGAGATATCAGGTGAATATCTTAAAAAGGGCAAACTCGTCTATATTGAAGGGAAAATTCAGTCACGCGAATATGAAGGAAAAGATGGTATAAAACGGAAAACCTTTGAAATTGTTGCATCGGAGATGAAGATGCTGGGTAGCGCCGGTGAAGCCAGACAGACCACCGAAGAGAAAAAACCCTATGGGGCAACCCCACCCCGCCATGCTGCTGCCGAGGATGATTTCGTACCGGAAATTGAAGAGGATGATGTACCAATGTAGGTAAAGAAATGGCTTTTGACCAAACAGTCAGACAGAATGAGGATGGTGTTAAGGAATCTGTAGTTGAGGGAGCAAAAGAAAGGGAATTTTTTTGGTTATTACCTGTAGCTTCTGCTGTAGGGGGTGGCATTGCGTTGGCTATTTATTTTGTTTTCTTCTTGTTTTTTATTTTTGATTGTATTATTTTGCTTAAATACTGGGAATTTTATTAAAATGTTAAAATCCAAGCGTATACATCAAAGAAGCCCGTTGCTCAGACACATGTGCATGGCAATCCTTGGTCTTATCGTTTTCTCTCCTTCATTAAACTATGCCGTAGATATGGATGACCACTTTGCTCAATGTGCAGGAATCGACAATAATACCAAAAGACTTGATTGCTTCGATATGCTTTCCGGGCGGAAAATTCCGGTTACAGAAACAATACCTGCGGTATTAGAAAAAAATAAAATAAAACCCGTTACCTCAGTGCCAATGGAAGCAATATCGGAAGAAAGTACAAAGACAAAGCCCTCAGTCATGTCCAGACAGTGGGAACTGGACCCGTCGAGCCGAAAAGATCCCTTTGTGATAAGACTTCATCGCCCCAACTATATCCTGCCGGTGACATACAATGCCTCTCCTAATCCCGATAGCATCCTGGATACTGATCGGAACGCGGAGTCCCAGAACACAGAGGCAAAGTTTCAATTAAGCTTCAAGGTAAAGCTCTGGGAAGATGTAATGGATAAGGACGTGGATCTATGGCTTGCCTATACCCAGCTTTCCTTCTGGCAGGCTTACAACACAGCCCTTTCCTCGCCATTTCGGGAAAGCAACTACGAACCGGAACTGCTTCTAAACTTTCGCACTGATTATAACTTACTCGGCCTCAGGGGCCGCATAATCAATGTAGGTATTAATCATCAGTCAAATGGCCGATCCGAAATCCTTTCGAGGAGTTGGAACCGTGTTGTAGCAAATATCGGTTTTGAGAGGAAAGATTTCAACCTGCTCCTCAAAACATGGTACAGGATACCCGAAAGCGCTGATAAAGACGATAACCGACAAATCCTGAAATATACGGGGTATGGTGAGCTCTGGGGAACCTACTATTGGAACAAACACCGGTTTGGCGTAATGCTCCGCAATAATCTGCGAATGGGTGATAATAAAGGCGCTATACAGCTCGATTGGAGCTTTCCCTTTCCTTTTATTAAGAACAACCGTTTCAGCGGCTATATCCAGTATTTCAATGGTTATGGGGAAAGCCTTCTCGATTATGACAAGAGCATCAACCGCATCGGGATCGGGATTATGCTCAGTGACTGGAATTAGGACAGCCGGGCGGTTTTCAAAAACAGATCGCTAAGTAAACTGCAGGTTTATTTAGCTTTACATGAGCTCATCAACGGTAGTCCGGGGGTTGAGCGATATCCTGCCTCTTGTCCAAAGTATTGTTAGTTCCGGAAGTGCCTGTTTGTAAATCGTGCCCTCCGTTTATCTCTATCTGCGGTGTTTTGATAACCTCTTCGTAATCGGGTATGACGATACCGCGCTTCACCATGATATCGTAAATGATCTTTGCCCGCCGCTCCGTATATTTTGATGTCCCATCGACTTTAAAGCGGATCGGGTTGGGCAGTACGACCGCAAGTTTTGCCGCCTCCTCGGCTGTAAGAAGAGCTGCCGGCTTCCCGAAATGGTGTTGCGAAGCCATCTCCGCGCCAAATATCCCTTCTCCCCATTCGACAACATTAAGATAAAGCTCCAGAATCCTTCGTTTCGACAAAGTCCGCTCTACCCTCCAGGTGATGATCGCCTCTTTGAACTTACGGGCAATGCTTTTTTCAGGCGTAAGGTAAAGATTCTTTACAAGCTGCTGGCTGATGGTGCTCCCACCGGCCTTGAATTTTCCTTTTTCAAGGTCTTTTTCAAGGGCCTTCTGGATGGCATCTAAATCAAAACCATGGTGCGACCAGAATTTGTCATCTTCTGCTATGAGGATGGCTTTTACAAGATAGGGTGAAATATTGGGGAGAGCAACCCACCTTTTCTGGATGTTTAATTTCCTGCCCTTCGATTGCCACTGGGCTTCACGGTATTCCATGAAGGAAGTTTTCCTCGGGTTCTCCTTTTTTAATTTTGACACATCGGGATAGACAAAATAGAACACGACAAAACCGATGATCGTAATAAGTGCAAGAAAAAAAATAATCTTTACGAACCTCAAAAGACCCCCGGAAGATTTACGTCGTTTTGCCATCGATTATACCCCGGACCATTATTCACTATTTCTGATTATCAAAACTCTTCACACCGACAACCCGCTGTTTTGTGCTTGGAGATTTTCTATTAACATAATTGAATTTCTGCAAAAAGACAACACATTGAGTAAAAGAAGTAACGCGAAACTGCAATGCTGCATAAAAACATACATGATTTCTCACAATTATTTGAAAGAACCGGCTAAAGTAGTGTATATTTTCAATGTTTTATAGAGAAATACCGTATGCGAACGAGGTGTATTGTGGATTATGGTGATTATGAAAGCGTCATGGGGCTTGAAGTACATGCCCATCTTTTAACGGATAGCAAAATTTTCTGCGGCTGTTCCACGGCCTTCGGCGCTGAACCGAACAGCCATACCTGCCCGACCTGCATGGGTTTGCCGGGAGCGCTCCCGGTTCTCAACAAAAAAGTAGTAGATTTTGCCATTAAGGTGGGGCTCGCGCTCCATTGCGGCATCAGCAATAAGAGTATTTTTGCCCGGAAAAATTACTTTTACCCCGATCTCCCTAAGGGCTATCAGATTTCTCAATATGAAGAACCCATTTGTACCGATGGCTATCTTAATATCTATACCGATGGCGAGAAGAAGCGCATCAGAGTCAACCGGGTACACATGGAAGAAGATGCAGGGAAGCTTGTTCATGAAAATACCATCGAAAACAGTGCCTACAGTATGGTCGATTATAACAGGTCAAGCACGCCTCTTCTCGAAATCGTCAGCGAGCCCGATATTGCCACACCCGAAGAAGCCGTAACATATCTCAAGATGCTCCGGGACATTCTCCTCTATCTTGAAATATGTGATGGGAACATGGAAGAGGGCAGCTTCAGGTGTGACGCCAACATATCGGTCCGGAAAAAAGGTTCCGATGTATTGGGTACAAGGACGGAGATGAAGAACCTCAACTCTTTCAGGCATGTCGAGAAATCCCTTGATTACGAGATCGAACGTCAGATAACACTCATCAAAAAAGGTGGTCAGGTTATACAGGAAACGAGATTTTTCAATGCCGATGAGGGTGTTACCTATTCCATGAGAGGTAAAGAAGAAGCCCATGACTACCGGTACTTCCCCGAGCCGGACCTCCTACCCATCATTGTTGATGACAAGTGGATCGAAGAGGTGAGAAAAACTCTGCCGGAACTGCCCATGGAAAAGATGGAACGGTTCATGGACGAATATAGTCTTCCCAAATACGATGTGGAAATCCTTGCATCCGACAAAGAGCTTGCGCATTATTTTGAAGAGACCATAAAACTTTTTCCCGAACCCAAAACAGTGAGCAACTGGATCATGACGGAACTTTTGCGGGAGCTCAAAGACGGCAATGTCTCACCGAAGGATTCATTGCTTCCCCCGGCGCACCTTGCGGAGCTCCTGACACTCATGAAAGATGGAACGATCAGCATTAAAATCGCAAAAGAAATCTTTCCGGAAATCTATAAGACAGGCATTGCCCCGAAAAAACTCGTAGAAGAAAAAGGACTCCTCCAGATCTCCGACGAAAGCACCATTATGAAAACTATTAATGAAGTTATTGCCCGGTCGCCGAAAGAATTGGCTGATTTCAGGGCAGGTAAAGAAAAACTCCTCGGTTTCTTCGTGGGACAGGTGATGAAAGAGACAAAAGGACAGGCAAATCCGAAGCTTCTTAATGAGTTGCTCCTAAAACGCCTTAAGGGCGAGTGAGGGTTATTATATGACAGACCATATCTACTGGAAAAATGGAGCCCTGTATCTGCTCGATCAGAGGGCGCTCCCTTTCAAAAAGACCTATATTTCCTGCCGACATCTCAAGGACGTCGTGGATGCTATCAACAATATGACCGTTCGTGGAGCGCCCCTGCTCGGTATCGTTGCTGCCTACGGGGTAGTCCTTGGTATTCAGGAAATTATACAATCGAGAAAATCTGTAAAAAATTCTGTAAAAGATATTGATGTAACAAAGATTGTGAAGAAGCTCGGCGACACAAGGCCAACTGCGGTAAACCTTTTCTGGGCATTGCAGAAGATGGTGGAGGCATATGAGAAATACAAAAATGATAACGACTTTCTTGAAGCCATGCTTGAGGAGGCAATCTCTATTCACGTAGATGACATTGAAAATAACCGTATGCTCTCCCTCTACGGCGCGGAACTTATCGACGATGGCGACACGATCCTCACTCATTGTAACGCAGGGGCCCTCGCAACAGGAGGATACGGCACTGCCCTTGGTGTTATCCGGGCAGCCCATGAATCAGGAAAGAAAATTAAGGTCATTGCCACAGAGACGAGACCTTATATGCAGGGTGCACGGCTCACCGTCTGGGAACTCATGGAAGAAAAGATACCCGTTGAACTTGTTCCTGAAAACCACGTTGGGCTTTTATGCTCTAATAAAGGGGTTGATAAGGTTATTGTCGGCGCAGACCGTATCGCAAAAAATGGCGATACGGCAAATAAGATAGGTACTTTTATGCTTGCCCTCTGTGCAAACCAGTATAAAATCCCCTTTTTCGTTGCAGCCCCGGTTTCCACCTTTGATAAAAATATTGAGAACGGCACATATATTGCCATCGAAGAAAGAGACGGCAGGGAAGTGAAATATCTCGGCAGCAAATTACTCACCGTAAAAGAGGCAAAGGCACGATATTACGGATTCGATATTACGCCGGAAAAATTTATTACCAATTTCATTACTGAGAAGGGTATCATCGAAAAACCCTTTAAAAAGTATATAAAGATGCTTTTTGATTTGAGGGCATAAATTCATGGAATTGCGCGGATCCGCAAGCGGGTGCTCTACTCACAATACCCGTGGGAAAGCCAGGACACGTCCGGCCGCGAAGATTATTACACTCCTTACCGATTTTGGTCTCAAAGACCCTTATGCGGGGATCCTGAAAGGGGTTATCCATGCTATTACAGGGACTCACGTCGCCCCCTCCACCAGCAAAGCTGGCGGAGCCACACTCTCTCGCTCACTTTGTGAGCTACGGACAACTGGTTCAGGGGCTCACGCCTGTCCTCCGCAGCGGCAGCGAAGGGGGGTCGCCCCCTCTAACCCCCATTTGCTACTGGATGGCCCCGATGTAACAATTGTTGATATCACCCACGATGTTGAACCGCAGGATATCCGGGAAGGGGCCTTTCTCGTTGAAGAATACTACCGGTTTTTCCCAGCCAATACGATCCATGTTGCCATCATTGACCCCACTGTGGGGAGTGCCAGAAAACCCATCATCCTGAGTAAGGATAATTATCTCTTTGTCGGACCCGACAACGGTATCTTTACGCTTATTATGGGTGATGATCCGGAAGTTTACCTCATTGAGAACCCCGATTTTATGTTGAAAGATATTAGTTCAACCTTCCACGGGAGGGATATCTTCGCTCCGGCAGCAGCATACCTATCAAAAGGAATCCAGCTTTCCGCTTTTGGAAAAAACATAACCGATCCTGTGCGCCTGCACAATATGTTGCCCGGGATAGAGGGCGATTCTCTGAAAGGCGCAGTTGTCAGGTTTGATCGCTTCGGAAATGCCATTACGAATATCAAGGTCGATTGCTTGAGAGATTTCCTTCACGAGCGTCTTTTTGAGATCCGTATCGCCGGCATAGCCTTTATGGCTATCAACAGAAGCTTCTACGAAAATGAATTTACCTGCCTCATCGGGAGTTCCGGCTACCTCGAATTCGGGTATTATAAGGGCAGTTTCGCAGAGATGACAAAGATCAGGAAAGGCGAGCAGGTAACCGTCGACTGTTAATCAATAGTTTCGATAAAAAATTAAGGGATAACGAAGCAGGTTTTGCAAGCACCATGGTTTTCAACGGATTCAGATTTCCAACCCCTGCATCAGTTTATTCAACAAGAGAAGAAAGTTTTTTGTGAGAAAAGGGTTCAGGGTCTTCCCGGACATATTTGTCATCTGCTCGGTGATGATTTCTATCTCCATAGAATCGCGATAGATGCGTTTTGACCTGAGGGCATCAAAGTAATCTGATATCGTAGCCATCTGGCTACAGATGTTCTGTTGCCAGTTGTTAGATACCTTGGGATAGCCCGTGTAGTCATAGAACATGTGGTGCTCATATGCGACAATGATTGCCAGCGGAGGGATCCCGGGTTTATCGATAAGGTATTCAGCTCCTTTCTGCGGATGTCTCTTGATTAGTTCCCACTCGGTATCGTTGAGCGCTCCTTGCTTATTCAAAACCTCCTCGGGTATAAATATTTTGCCAATATCGTGGAGCATTGCAGCCACTCCTATGGCGTGAAGCAACTCGTCCTTGATTTTTAATGCCATTGCCTGTGCGAGGGTGAGAATACAAACATTTGTTGAGTGGGTAAAGGTATATTCATCGAGAACGCGCAAAGGAGAGAAGGTGAGGAGCATGGATGATCCCTGCTTAATAGCGGTGATAATATCAGTCACGACACGTTTGATCTCGCGATCCGGAAGGTCGTGGTTTCTCTTGGCAGCATCGTACACATCTGCCATCAAGTCGAGGTCTTGTGTGTGGATGGTTTTGAAATGATGAGCGGTCTGGAGAATTCCCTGTTTTTCAACATCAACAGCCCTTTTTTCTTCTGCCATACCAGTTTCGCTCTTCACTGGTTCATCAACAACCCCACCATCGGCCTCTTCATTAGTTTTGTACCCCAGACCTACCTTACCAAACTGGATGTGAGGAAAAAGTGTATTGTCGATTGATGGTTTGGGACTTACAGTGAGTGTTTCTATGAAAGAAGTTAGTTCTTCCAGGGTTATCCCCTGATGAATACGAAGGTGCTGGATTCCCCGGCTTTTGAAGAAATTGATAAAACGGCTGATATAGACTGAATCCTCCAAAGGCTCCCTGTTGATAACAACTCTATCATCGATGAATAAGAGGGGAAGCGCCCGATCTTCACCGATTGCTTCCAACAAATGGGTATAGGCAATACCAATTGAAGAAACTGCTAATTGATGAGAAATCGTATATTGGTGCGCATGGGTAAGGGCAGGAAGAAAGGCGCGGAGGAAGTTGTGAACGACTGCTTTTTTAAAAGGGTTCATGCTTTATCGGCCTTAAGTGTTTTCATTATCAGTAGAGCACGCTTAGCAAGTATGGCAGATCGTCCGTGGGCAATATCGTTTAGTATGGAGGACACCTCTCCGGCAGGGTATTTTACGAGTGATTCTACGATTTCAAGTTTAAGGAGATGGGACTTCCTCCGCAGGAACAATGAGAATGATTTCAGAACATCTTGAAGAACAGGGAGGACAGAAGGGTTTCCAATGTCTGCAAGTGCATGCACCGCCGCTTTCTTGATTTCAAGACTGGTTTTGCCAAGACCTCTCTTTTTTAAAAATCCAACCAGTTTCTGTGTGACCTCGCTGTTCTGTGTCATACCTGCAAGCATTATGGCTTTCAAACATCGATCCGTATCGGAAGAGCTCATCTCGTTCAAGAGTCCCCGGTATGCCTTCGGGTCTCCGAGCGCGAGAAGGGTATGTAGCAGTTCTTGTTTAACCCTTGTGTGGGAATGGTCAAACAAGCCGTGGATAGAGTCGAGAATTGAGGGATCATTAAGATGACGAAGAATAACGAGTAAATTCCGTATAAAATACCAGCGCCTATCGCCCAATCTCCTAATTGCCGGATCTTTGACAGTTACCCCCAGTCCCTTGAGGAGCTCCAGGTAATATAAACGGAGCGCTCTGGTTTCCTCTTCAGCAAGGCGGTCCAGAAGGGGTTCGATAGAGGGCGGACCAATAAGCATAATCAACTTTGTAATATAGAGATGTTTTTCCTTACCCCACTGTTTGGATGATTCCAGCACTTCATATGTGAAGCTTTTATCTGAAAAATGCTCTATAAGGTTTTTTGACGGTTTCTCTTTATTGTTTTGGGAATAAGCTGTTTTTTTACTGATTGTTTCCAGGATGTTTAAGACTGTATGGAAATTACCACCCCTGATCAGTGAGCTGCAACGATCTTTGAGACTTTGCATCAGAACGTCAGGAATCGCTTCGCTGTCATCATAGGCAACGATAATATCGACAATAATAGCGGTCAGACTTGTGTCTATGCTTTGATCGGTCAGGGTTTTTTCGAGCTGTGGAACTTCAGAAAGTTCCGGCGCCGAGATGTTTTCCGCAATGATAACACCACGGAGAACCTTCTGGTAATCCTCAGGAATAAATCGATCAGCCTCATCTTCCTTGAAGATAATGTTAAGTTTATCTACAAGTTCATCCCTGGAATAGTTGCAGAGGAGTTTTTCCACCTCTTCATGATTCAAATTTGTTGAAGCTTTTGCAAGCCTTTGCGATACCCTCAGGATATTAGGAGGAATATAGAGCCCCTGGTTTGTGTGTCTTTCGAGGGCATCAAGAATTATTTCATCAGGAAGGCCTGAAAGGATATTGCCGGCCGCACCACTGTCATCGGGGAGGGAATTGAAGAACGTTTCTATAAAACTTTGCCGGAGATCATTATTAAGGGACCTTATAAACTTGAAAAGTCTTTTCGTTAACTCCTCATTACCTGTTAACTGACCCAGATCAAGGTTCTCCATGCCTGCTTTAAATACAAAACCAACCCCCTCCTGGGCGTTTGGTCCATGGCTAAGGTATTTGTCGTTGAGCATCATGGCGAGCGTTTCCGGGTCGATATCGATCCAGGATGTGCCACTTTTACCATGGGGGTCAAGGGTTCCTTCAAAGAGTCCTTTTACAAAGCTTTCCCAGAACAATGGAGCTTGGAGATCTTCCATGCCTTGTTCACCCTTATTAAGACCTTCTTGTGTCCGGAACAGACCGTAATCAATAAGTCTGGTCTGGATGTGCCGTATATTGGCATTTGAGAGGAGCGCATTGATTCCTCCCTGTTGGTATATATCGTTTCTTTTTTGTGAAATAATGAAGTCGAAGTCCATTAGTTCCTTTAAGACAAGCCCTTTTTGAAGGATCAGCCCTATGATGCCATGTTCAAAAAGCACCTGCGCAAAATGTTGAAAAATAGGATTTTTCTGGTCCAAAACTGTTGAGCCCAATATAACCGTATTTTTTGCGATTTTGAATGTCAACTGATCCTGTGATTCAAAGATCCCCCGGAGAATATTTTCCACTCTCTGGAATGATTCAAGAACAAAGGGATGCCCATCAGGATAGGCGATGAGTTTACTTGCGGCCATACTCATGGCATGGATGAGGCTGGATATAACTTTAACATCAGCCCCACCCTGGAAGCTTCCCTGATCATTATCGGTTTCAGGTGCCATCTGACGACCTCAGCCCAACAGGCTTTGTTTTTTTATATACATCTATCAAAAAGTAGCTGATTTTACAAGTATTTTATCGCGCTCTGCCAGAATGAACAAAACAGTAAGGCTAAATGATTGTATACGTTTTTATGCTTTGTTTCTTTCGATCGTGCGTATTTGTTAGTGCAATCGTTGTTTTCTCCAACAGGCCGGTTGGTCAGAAATATGGAGGTTTTATGGAAATAGGACCCGATAACGTCCACCCCCCAGGGTCGAAATGAATACTGTCAACTTCAAAGATTATTCTCGGATGGGGGTAACTCTCCAAGTACAATACCTTCCGTGAGAGAAAGGGCCTTCTGTTTTCCCAGCTCGTCGATCTTTTTGAGAGACCTTTCAAGCATATTACTTCGGGTAGTCACAAGGTTATCATACTCTTTTTTTGTTTGATCAATACGTTCCCCCATGAGGTTGAATTTGTCTTTGAATGCTGTCCATTGTTTGGAAAATTCCATGAGAAGCTTGAGAATCTCTGAGGCCGTTCGCTCGAGGTTGAAGTTTTCAATGGCCTGGCGGATGACAGAAAGGACTGCGTAGAGCGTAAAAGGCGAGCAGAGGATAACCTTTTGTTTTAATGCCTCGTCCATAATCGTCGGATCTGTTTCGTTAATGAAACCGAATACTTGCTCGTTTGGTATGAAGATTAATACATAATCGACTGTATTTTCCACGGGGTTGATATATTCCCGCCCTGTAACCTGTTTAATCATGAGCTTCGTGTTTTTCAGAAGCTCCTCGCGAAAACGCTTTTTATCGTGTTCTGCTTCGGCATTAAGATAATGCAGGTAGTTATCGAGAGGAAACTTTACATCCATATTGATTTTAAGACTATTGGGCAAAAGAAAGGTATAATCTGGTCTTCCCGGCGCATGCTCCATTGTTTTTTGCCGGGTATAATTAATACCCTCCACCATGCCGATAAGGTGGATGATGTCCTCTGCCATCCTCTCGCCCCATTCACCTCTTTTTTTCGAACTCGCAAGGGCATTGCCAAGATGTTCTGTGGTATCTTTCAGTTTTGCCGTGACCTCTTCATGTTTTTTAATGAGCGTCGAAACTTCGGTGATTTTTTCACCACTCACCTTGCCTACCTCTTCTATCCTTCTTTGCACCTCAATTAATGTTTTCCCTATTGCGTCGATGTTCTGATCGATAAGTTCTTTTTTGCCTTCCAACTCTTTTTTGTTTTCGGTGGTTTGCGATTTCATTTTTTCTTCGGCGAGTTTGATAAACTCATCAGCATATTTTTTAAACTCATCGCTATTTTTCGTAAGCGCATCGAGAGAAAGGGCTTTAAAGGTCTCGCTCAGTTCATTCCTGACTTTTTCAAAGCGCCCTATCTCTTCTTTGAGTTGTTTGTCTGAGACCTCGAGCTTTGTTAATGCCTCAACCTTGGCCTCTTTCTCAATACTTACTTCGTTTCTTAGTTTTTCAGCCTCTTCTTCTTTCTGCCGGTTTTGTAGACGGAGTTCTCCAATGATTGCCTCGGCAGAACTAGCCCTGTTTTCAAGCTCCGCACTCTTCCCATGGAAACGCGATGTCGCAATGAACCAGAAAATAGCGCCGCCAGCTACAATCCCCATTATAAAAAAAACGATTATCCAACCCGTTATCATTAAATCACCTCTGATTTGACTGTAAAAATTATGGTATCACATTTCGGCTTCGGTGAATAGTTTTTCAGAAACATGCTTCATAAAATCAATGCTGCTACTGTCGTAAATCCTGCGAAACTGTTTGACAATAGTGCTGCTTACTGCTATAAAATACGCTACGGGGCTGTAGCTCAGCTGGGAGAGTGCTTGACTGGCAGTCAAGAGGTCGAGGGTTCGATCCCCTTCAGCTCCACCATTGAAATCAATGAGTTGAGTCGTATATGCTCAATACTCTTAAAATTGTATAGTTATTTTATAGTTCGTTTTAATCCCACTTCTAATTGATGCTGTAAAAATCTGGATTTGGCAACAGAGATTGGTATAGGCAAAACCGAGCTACCAAGATATGTTACGTGTAGCAGGAAGAAAGAACACCTGTGAGCCTTACCTGTAAAGTTTGTATGAGGTATTTTATCCAAAGTCATGAATCACGGATAGAAATAGAGCATTCTTTGCTT